>NZ_CP046052.1:4042500-4210000 GCF_004802635.2 Methylocystis heyeri | reverse complement strand
CCAGCGATTTTGGAGTCATTCTCATCGTAAAGGGTGACAGGCTTTTATCTTAAGTCAAACCTTCATGATCCGGCGGGATTTCCTCGCGCGAGAGCGGCCCGGAACAATTGGGCCGTTGCCGCGTCGGACGGCGGGCGCGGCTGCGATCCGCAATGGGCCGGCGCAGGAGGCGGACGCCGGCGAAAAAAATAAAACCGGCGGTGGAGCCTTCGACCTCATTGCGGTCGCTCAGCCCCACGCCGGCTTAATCTCGTATGGCTCCCGGGACACGCCCGGCGCGCCCGCCCGATGTTAGATCTCGGCGGACTCGTAGGAAGTGATTTCCATGCCGACGCAAACTTCGACGATCACGGGGGTGGTCCAGGCCATTGTGTTTCCTCCAGTTGGAACTCTGAATGAAGGCCTCGCGCCGCTGATTTAAGCGAATGCGGCGCGCGGCCTCTTCGCTTGCGCAGGTTCGAGTTCGGGGCTTGTCTAGCATGGCTACGTGAAGCGCGCAATTCCCGCCTCGGCTTCCAAGAAGAGATAGCCCGCCGCTCGAGCGACGCCGAGTAGAGGCGAGGAACTTAGCCCCCGACCGCTCGCCGCGACGCTCATAATCAGATGCTCATAATTAAATGTCGCGACGCTCTATCTCGACAGCGCGCGTCGCGGCTGATAGGCATAACCGCAGATTCAGGGGGTAAGCCGAAGCGAATGGCTGCTAGTCGCGGCCGCCGGTCCCGCCGAGCGCGCCATTGAGCGCGGCGGCGAAGCCGCTGCGCGACGCGAAGCCGCTTCATTCGAATTCGGCGAGACGGAAAACCGGCAGGCAAAGAATGAGCAACGCAACGCTCGACGGCGCGCCCATCGCGCTCGAAGACGCCTATCAACGCGCGGCGCAGATTCTCGGCTCCGCGAAATTCCCGGTCGTCGCGGGGCTCGGCACGGATGCGGCGGGCGCTCGCGCCGCGATTCTCCTGGCCGAGCGGCTGCGCGGCGCCTATGACCATCTGGCGTGCGACGACGTTTTCGCCGACCTCGACGTGACCAGATCCTTCGGTATGTTCGTCACCACGCCCAACGAAGCGCGCGTGCGCTGCGACGTCGTGCTGCTGGTGGGTCCGGGACTGCCGGAGCGTTGGCCCGCGCTGTTCGAGCGTCTGGCGCTCGATCAGCCGGCCTATTTCAACAACGGCGCGCCGCGCAAGGTTCTCTGGCTCGGCCCCAAGCGCAACGAAGCCAAGGTCGAGGGCGTGGAAATCGAAACGCTCGCGGCGACGCCGCAGACCCTGCCCGGCCTGCTCGGCGCCCTGCGCGCCCGCGTCGGCGGCAGGCCGATCAGCCTCGAAGGCGCTGCGGCCAAGAAGATCGACGCCCTCGCCGCGACATTGAAGGCCGCGCGCTTCGGCGGCGTGGTCTGGTCCGCGGCGGCGATCGACGGACTGGCCGTCGAGGCGCTGCAGGGCCTCGTCACCGAACTCAACGCCACGACGCGCTTCACCGGCGTGCCGATCGGCGCCCGCAGCGGCGCCTCGGGCGTGGTTCAGGTCAGCGGATGGATGACCGGCTTCCCACCCCGCACCGGGTTCGGACGCGGTTATCCCGAACATGATCCTTGGCGTTTCGACGCGCGGCGACTCGTCGACAGCGGGGAAGCCGACGCCGCCCTCTGGATTTCGGCCTATGACGGCGAAGCTCCGGCCTGGACGCGCGACGACGTGCCCATGATAACGCTGGCGCCCAGGGGCGCGAGCGTCAGCCTCGGCCTCTATATCGAGGTCGGGCGCCCGGGCGAGACCCACGACGCCGTCGAACTCGCCCAGGAGACCAGCTCATTCGTGCTGAGACGGGCCAAGGCCCCATCCGATACGCCCAGCGTCGCCGAGGCTATCGTTGAGATCAGCGCCAGATTCTCGGAGGAAGTGCCGTGCTGACCTGCCTGCGTGGCGGCCATGTGGTCGATCCCGTCAATGGGACCGACGCGATTGGCGATGTCTATTTTGAAGACGGCCGCATTATAGAGCGGCCCGAAGGGCGCAAGCCCGACGCGGAGTTCGACGTATCCGGCCATGTCGTGATGGCGGGCGCGATCGACATCCACTCCCACATCGCGGGCGGCAGCGTGAACACCGCCCGCCTCCTGCTGCCCGAAGCGCATCGCGCGCACAAGGCGAGGCCGGTGGAGACCCCGCTCTCCACGGCGGGCTGGTCCACCTTCCAGACCGGACGGCTCTACGCCCAGATGGGCTACACGACGGTCATCGAGCCCGCCGTATCGCCGCATCATGCGCTGCACGCCCATCTCGAACTGTCGGACATACCGATCATCGACAAGGGCTTCCTCACCGTGCTCGGCAATGAGGATTTCGTTTTGTCCTCGTTCCGCGACGGCGACAGCCCGAATGTCGTTCTCGATTACATCGGCGCCACGCTGGAGGCGACGCGCGCGATCGGCGTCAAATGCGTCAACGCCGGCGGCGCCGACGCCTTCAAGAAAAACGTGCGCGCTTTCTCCCTCGACGACGTCGTGCCGGAATATGGCTTGAGCTCGCGCGAGATCTTCCAGCGCATGCAGCGCGCGGTAAGCCAGAGCGGCATCCGCCACCCCCTGCATCTGCACATGAACAATCTCGGCCTGCCCGGCAATGTCGAGACGGCTCTCGCCACCATCGACGCCTCACAGGGACTGCCGCTGCATCTCGCCCATGTGCAGTTCTACGCCTATGGCAAGGAAGGCAAGAACGGCTTTTCCTCGGCGGCGGCGCAATTCGCCGAGAAGATCAACGCCAGCCCGAACGTCACCGTCGATGTCGGACAGGTGATGTTCGCGGATATCGTGACGATTTCCTCGGACGTTCTGAAGCAGTTCAACAGCCTGCCGGGCGCGCGGCCAAAGAAGGGCTTTATTTTCGACGGCGACGGCAACGGCGTCGGCGTGGTGCCCTATTCCTATCGCGTTTCGGATTTCTTCAACGCGGTGCAATGGGCGGCGGGACTGGAGCTGTTCCTGCTCACCAACGATCCTATGCGGGTGTTCTTCACCACCGACCACCCCAATGGCGCGCCCTTCACCACCTACCCCGAGGTCTTCGCGCTGCTGATGAGCGCCGACAAGCGCGCGCAATGGTTGTCGCGCCTGCCCGACGACGTGGTCTCGCTGACCAATCTGCCCGGAATCAAGCGCGAATACACCATCTACGAGATTGCGACGATGACCCGCGCGGCTCCGCGCAAGCTCTACGGCTTCGAGGATCGCGGCTCTCTCGGAGCGGGCTCGGTCGCCGACGTCGCCATCTACAAGGACGACGAAAAAGACCGCGCCGGCATGTTCCGCAACGCGGCCTATGTCTTCAAGGACGGCGAGCTCGTCGTCAGGGAAGGCGCCGTCACGCGCTACACGCGCGGCAAGACGCTGCATGTCAAGCCGAGCTACGACAGTTCCATCAACAAGCGTCTGGACAGCTATTACGACAAGCTTTACGGCCTGCCGCGCGGAATATTCGCGGTCGACGACGCCGCTCTTCCGGCGCCAGAGGCTTTCGCGGAGGTCCCATGCCGCAATTAGTTCGCAAAGGCGTTCGCATCGACGACAGCTTCGCGGAAGCCTTCCCGATGAGCGGGACGGGCCTGATCATCACGGCCCCGAACCGCAAATGGGCTCTGACCGCAGCTCAAACCATGACCGGCTTCGCCACCTCCGTCATCGGATGCGGCTGCGAGGCGGGCATCGACATGGAGCTGTCGGCCAGGGAAACTCCGGACGGCCGCCCCGGCGTGCGCGTGCTGCTCTTCGCCATGTCCTCGAAGGACGCCGAAAAGCAGCTCGTCAACAGGCTCGGCCAATGCGTCCTCACCTGTCCCGGAACCGCAGTGTTCCGCGCCATCGACGGTGAGTTCGAGATCAAAGTCGGCGACGCGGTGCGCCAGTTCGGCGACCGCTTCCAGATCGCCAAGTCGATCGACGGCCGGCGCTATTGGCGCGTGCCGGTCATGGACGGCGAGTTCCTGGTGGAGAGCAAGGTCGGCCTCACCAAGAAATGCGTCGGCGGCGGCAATCTGCTCGTGATGGGCCCGGATTGGGAAAGCACCATGCGGGCGACCGAGGCGGGCGTCGAGGCGATTCGCGCCGTGCCGGACGCCATTACGCCCTTCCCGGGCGGCATCGTCCGCTCGGGCTCCAAGGTCGGCTCGAAATATAAGGGCATGGGCGCCTCCACCAATGACGCCTATTGCCCCACCCTCAGCGGCCTCGGGACCAGCGTCCTCGATCCCGACATCGGCTGCGTGCTCGAAATCGTCATCGACGGATTGAGCGACGCCGCAGTCTCGAACGCCATGCGCGCCGGCCTCAAGGCGATCATCGCGCTCGGTCCGAAAACCGGCGCCAAGCGCGTCGGCGCCGGCAATTACGGCGGCAAGCTTGGCCCGTTCCACTATCATCTGAAGGATCTCCTGCCGTGAAGCCGCTGCTTTTCGCGCTCCGCCGGGAACCGGAGCAAAGACTGGATCTCTCGAAGCTTACGCCGGACCGCCTTGTCGGGCGCACGGTCAAGGAAATCGAGGCGATCGAGATTGGGACGACCAAGGTCGGAGCCAGGGTCGGCGACTACTTCAAGGTGCGCTCGGGCGACCCCGCCAACCTTCACTTCGAAGGAGGATCGGAACGCTTCGACCTCCTCGGCGCCAAGCTGCTGCCCGGCTTCTCGATCTATGTCGAGGGCGACGTCGGAGCGCAGCTCGGCCGCAACGCCCTCGGCGGACAAATCACCGTGGTCGGCGACGCCGGCCCTTACGCCGCCAGCGGCATGGCGGGAGGCCATATCGACATCGACGGCGATTGCGGCGATTTTCTCGGCGCGCCCCTGCCCGGCGAAATCGCCGGCATGGCGGGCGGTCGCATTGTCGTGCGCGGCAGCGCCGGCTGCAGAGCGGGCGATCGTCTTCGCCGCGGCGTCATTCTGATCGAGGGCGACGTCGGCGAGGATCTCGGCTCACGCGCCATCGCCGGAACGATCATCGCGCTGGGGACGGCGGAAGGGCGCGTCGGCTATCTCAACAAGCGCGCCTCGCTGGTGCTGGCGCAGCCGGTGGATTTCGGTCCCACCTATGTCGATTGCGGCGCGCATAATTTCACCTTCGCGCGGCTGTTCTCGAAAGCCCTCGCCGAGGACAGCCGGCGCGCTGCGCGCCTGATGACGCAAAAGCTCAGGCGCTTTGCAGGCGACACCGCGGTCTATGGCAAAGGCGAAATATTGACCCCGGCGTGAGCCGCCCTAGTCTCGCATGAGTGCGCTGATTTTGGCGCTCCCATGCGGGAGAGGCGCAAATGGCCTTCGTCGAACTCGTCTTGACGGTTTGCACTCTGGCGCATCCCGTAATTTGCGACGAAAAGAAATTGGTGCTGAGTTCGGACACCGGTTCATTGCATGGATGCATGCTGCAGGCGCAGCCCCTCATCGCGCAATGGTCGGGCGAACATCCCCTTCTGCGCGTGTCCCGCTGGCGTTGCGTCACGCCGGGTGCGGAAGGCGACAAAATCTAAATCGTCCGCCTCTTCGTTTTTTGAAACCAATGCAATGCTTTGACGCCGCGCAGGCGATGACGCCAGCCCGATGTTCGCAAGACCCGCTACGCAATTCTCCCCACTGAAAATTTCTCGCGCGGACGCGCAGCGATGCGAACGCGGTCTACAGAGAATCATAGGCGGCTCGGGCGACCGCACAAACCCGCGCGAGGCGATCCTCCGGAAGCGCCCGAAGGACCGCGGCTCATGCCTGCGCCGCAAAAAACGCTCAGGAGAATCGATTTTGCGGCGACGGAATAGGAAATCCGCTCCGAAGAATGGAGCGGATTTCGCGTCAGTGGCTACCGTGCGGCGAGCCCCAGCCGGTGCACCAATCCCAAGAGGTTTTATAGGTGGCCTCGATCCAGGCCGGATCATAGCCGGCGCCCGCGCCATTGGCCGCGCCCTTGGGTCCGCAGACGCCGCTGTTGACGTCGGTCACATAGCTCGAAAGCCTGCTCTGGGCCGCCAGATTATAAATATTGGCGAGGCCCGCCGGACTGCTGCCCCAGAAGAAGCTGGCCCTGTTGACGATGCCGGCGACGATCGGAGCCGCCGCGCTGGTGCCGCCGATAATGGTCCAACCATTGAACGTCGGGGTGTTGTAGATCCATACGCCGGTATTGGGGTCTGCGATCGCGGCGAGATCGGGCACGCCGCGCGCGCCGCCGAGCAGGGCGGCGAGGCCGCTCTGGTAGCTCGGCGTCGGCTCATAGGCGCTCGGCCCGCCGCCGGTGCTGATCCACGCGATCTCGCTCTCGAAGGCGCCGGTGTTCTGGTCGCGCACCACGGTCGTGCCGCCGACGCCGAACACATTGGGCGAAGCCGAGGGATATTCCACGCCGGGAGTGTCGCCCGCGGAGGCGAAGAAGGCGACGTTCGGGGCGGTGAAGCCGATATCGGCCGCCGTTTCTCCGGCAAACTCCGGGGAGCCGAAGCTCATCGATATCTCGCCGCCGCCCGCCGCCTGCACGCAGGCCGTCGCCACCTGCAACGCGATGGCCATGTCAGTGTTCGAGGGCGAATTGGCCAGAACGAGATAGATCGTGGCGTTAGGGGCCAGCGCATGGGCCATCTCGATGTCGAGCGCCGCCTCGCCGTCCCAGGAGTTCGTGGTGACGGTCGGCGGGACCGGGCCGCTGACGCAGCCGTTGGCCGGGTTGCCGGTGCCGTAGATCACGCGCAGATCCGGCGCGGGCAATCCAAAGAAATTGCTGTAGGTGGTGAGATCGCTGAGGGCCGTGGCGTAATTATAGGCGTCGACGATACCGATGGCTCTGGAGCCGCCCGTCACATTGGTGGTGACGACATTGGGGTTGCAGCCGGAGGCCACCGGAACGAGACGGTAAATGCAGGCGATCGAAGCCGGAGTTTCGCCCAGAGCGTTGGTGGCCGGCTGTCCTGCGGGCTTAGGGTTGAGATTGTAGCCTCCCGGCGGAATCAAAACCTGCATATGAGTGCGGTATTGGCCGGGAGCAGCGAAATTGGACTGGGGACGGGCGATCCGAAAGCCGTTGGCGTTGGGTTGGCCGGCGTAAAGCGTCGCTCCGGTGGGCGTCTTTATTTCGGTCAGGCCGGCCGGAATTGCATCGGCGGCGGCGGCGCCGGAAGCCGCGAGCGTCACGGCCAAGCAAACGCCAAAGGAATATTTCCTGTTATTCAACAACAAAACCTCCCAAAAACAAAGCGGTCGCAATGCGCGGACCGCGGACAAAGCCCATAAGCGCAGCAACGGTCTAGATTATCAAGTCGAACGCAATGTTCTCGGCGAGGGGGTTGAAGAGCCGCTCACCCCCCTCTTTCGCGCACGCTGTCGTGCCAGCGCCGCAACGCGAAAAAAGAAAGCAGCGACAGCGCTCCATAGATGGCGACGCCGCTGACTGAAAGCAGCGCGAGGGCGGCGAACATGCGCGGAATATCCAGCCTGAAGCCCGCTTCGACGATACGGAAAGCGAGGCCGCTGCCCTGCCCCCCGGCCCCGGCCGCAAGTTCCGCGACAACCGCGCCGATCAGAGCCAATCCTCCCGCGATCCTCAGTCCTGCGAGGAATTGGGGCAGAGCCGCCGGCGCGCGCAGGTAGATCAGCCTGCGCCAGGCGGATGCGCCGTAAAGATCGAAAAGATCGAGCAAGGCGTGGTCGACCGAGGCGAGACCGAGCGCCGTGTTGGAGAGAATCGGAAAGAAAGCCACGAGAAATGCGCAGACCAGAACGGCGTGATGCGGCGAAAGATAGATCAGAAGCAGGGGCGCGATGGCGACGATCGGCGTCACCTGAAGGATGATCGCGTAAGGCGCGATAATCCTTGCGAGCCAGCGCGACTGCGACATCGCCAGGGCGAGCAGCGCGCCGCAGATCGTGGCGAGCAGGAAGGCCTGGACTGTTATCGAAAGAGTGGCCAGTAGCGACGAAAAAAGCAGCGCGCGATCTTCGATCAGCTTTTGAGCAATCACGCTGGGCGCCGGCAGCTGGTAGACGGGGATCTCCCACGCCCGGACCGCCGCCTCCCACAGGCCGAGAACGACCGCGAAAGCGAGCAGCGGAGGAAACGCTGCGGCAAGCACCCTCGCCAGCATCCGCATCGGCTCCTTCATTCGTCTTCCCCCATCGCCCGAAGCAGCGCCTGCGAAGCTCTGCGCGATAGGTCGGAAAAGGCCGGGCCGTGACGAAATTCGTAATCCCGGCGCAGGGCGGGATCTATGTCGATCTCGTCCACGATGCGGCCGCCGCGGGAGGCGAGCGCCAGAATCCGGGTCGAGATGAAGACGCTTTCGGCGACGGAATGGGTGACGAACACGATCGTCGTCCCCAGTCTAGATTTCAAGGCGAGGAGATCGTCGTTCAGCTTGAAGCGGGTGACTTCGTCGAGGGCCGCGAAAGGCTCGTCCATCAACAGCAGAGCCGGATGCGTGACGAAGGCCCGGGCGATGGCGCAGCGCATTTTCATTCCGCCTGAGAGCTCGCGCGGCAAAGCCCGGCCGAAACTCGGCAAGCCGACGAGATCGAGCGCCTCCTCGACCAGGGGGGCGGCCTCCCGGCGCGCGACGCCCTTCAGCTGCAGCGGCAGATAGACATTGGAGAAGACGTCCCGCCAGGGCAGAAGCGTCGGTTCCTGGAATACGAAGCCGAGGCGCCGTTGTTTGGCCGGATCGGCCCAGGAGATCACGCCGCTGTTGGGCTGCGCGAGGCCCGCCAGCAGGCGCAGCGCGGTCGATTTTCCGCAGCCGGACGGCCCCAGCAGCGTCAATGTCTCGCCCTCGAAGACGTCGAGATCCACAGCGTTGAGGACCGGAGCGCCGGAGCCGAATCGCTTGCTCACCCCTCGCAGGGAGACGAGCGGCCTCATTTGGAGGCCGCCTCCATGCCCGCGTTCTTTCCGATAAAACGCAGCGTGTAGCCGTTTCGGTAAGGGAGGTCCGCCGGAACGACGCCCGCTTTGACCATCTTGTCGAAGAAGCTCTTGATGCGCGCGTCGGTCATGACCCCGACGCCGAACCGTTGCGCGTCGCCCGAATCGACGATCCCGCGCTCCTTGAGCCTGGCGACGGAATAGGCGAGGAGGCCGTCTGTCATTTCGGGATTGTCGCGTTTGATCGCCGCATTGGCGGCGTTGTTGTCGCCGTAGAGATAATTGCGCCAGCCGAGGATCGAGGCGTCGACGAAACGCTGCACGAGGTCGGGATTGCCGGCGATGGTTTCGGCGCGGGTCTCGATCGTGGTGGAATAGCTGTCGTAACCATAGTCGGCCAGAAGGAACACATTCGGCTTGAAGCCGCCCTGGCGCTCGACCTGATAGGGCTCCGAAGTCAGAAAACCCTCCTGGACGGATTTGGCATCGGCGATGAAGGGCGCCGGATTGAAGCCATAGGGCTTCACTTTTTCCTCACGGAAGCCGTAGGCCTGCTTCAGCCATTGATAGACCGAGACGAAAAGATCGTTCGCCACGAAGGCGGTCGCCTGCGGCAGATCCTCGAACCGATCCAGCCCCTGGCCCGGGTGAGACATGAAGATGACGGGATCGATCTGGAACATGCTGGCCACGACGACCACGGGTATTTTCTGTCGCACGACCTCGAATGTCTGAATGAAATTGGCGCCCATAGCGAAATCGACCCGCCCCGCCGCGAGAAGAAGACGAGCGTTGCTCTGCGGGCCGCCCTGGACGATCGTCACGTCCAGACCGTATCTGGCGTAGGTCCCGTCCGCGATCGCCTGATAGAAGCCGCCGTGTTCCGCCTGGGCGCGCCAGTTGGTGGCGAAGCTCACTTTGTCCAGCGCCCTGGCGGACGAGGCCGCAAACAGGGCGAAAAGAACGGCGAAAAAGGCGATGCGCGGCATTACAGGCCCCCGGAAAGCTGCGATTGTCTTCATGCGCATTTGCCGCCGACCCGGCTCCTGCGCCTGGAATAGGGTTTCAACAGTCTGATCTGGCGCAACTTCCTGTCGTTCGCATGAATCCATGCGAGCGCAGGCCGCGCCAGGGCGATTGTATTGAAAGGCCGTGGCGATGGGAAATCGCTTCGCCGCAGAACTCGCCTTCTGAGGCGACGCGGCGCTCCGCCAAAATCGGCGGGACGCCCCGAAGGCCCCTTTTCCCTTGCGATTCCCGCGCCGAAAAAGCGGCGAGCCTTGACAAAGAGGCCCACCTGCTTATGGTGCGCGCAACTTCGGACTTGGGTCTCGCTGCATCCGCAGCGGGGAGGGTCCGTGTTCCCTTTTGCTTGAATGGACGACCCCGATGGCCAAATCCGCCATGATCAAGATCAAGCTGCTGTCGACCGCCGACACCGGCTATTTCTACGTGACCAAGAAGAACGCCCGCACCAAGACCGAGAAGCTCGCGTTCAAGAAATACGATCCCGTCGTCAAGAAGCACGTGGATTTCAAGGAAACCAAGATCAAGTGATCGAGGCGCCGGCGGCTGACGGCCAGAGATTGGCGTCAGCCGGCTCAGTCTGCGCGCAGCGGCGTCCGGCATCCCTTCTTTGAGGTACGGTCTGCAGGGCTGTGATTGGTCGGTTGATTTTCAAGCGGGGCAAAGGCGGCCGACTGGCGAGAGCTTCAAGGAGGCCACTCCAACTCACACCAGCCGGCCAACCCCACGGACCCAGGAGATGCGGCGGACCTGAGCACTCCGTAGGGTATTCGAAAGTTCTGCCGATACGCATCGAAACAACGCCGGACCTTGAGTGTCCCTCGACGTCGCCAGACGCGCAATCCGTTGACCTGCTGAGAATACATCTGCTGCACAGAATTGCAACTATCTGATATGAATTTCCACAAAGCTGGCTTATTGAAGAAAAACTTCCGAACAGGCGCCCAAAAACCCGGCAAGAGAACATGTTTTCAAAAGGGTGGGCGCCCGTGAGAAATGAAGCGCTGGCGCGTATGCGATGCGGAGGAAGACGGATGCGTAGGATCACCAGGGTTGCGGCGGCTTCGCTGATTTTGGCGCTGGGCGCCTGCGGCGAGCCAAAAGAGCCGAACGACGCAGTAGGCGCCAAAGTGCTGCGCAACATGTTTGAGCGCGCCGCCGTGCCCGCCCGCATCGTTTCGTTCAAAAAGACCCAGGGACGCGCCGCGCACGTCGGGACCGAGGACGTCTACGAATATTGGTACGAGTCCGAAATCCAGTTCCCGGACGGATTCGACGCCAAATGCGCCAATGAGAAAGAGCGCGGCGCCTGCACGCTTCTCGGACTGGCCGCAGATCAATCGTTCCAGAAGAATGAAATCCTGAAGAGCGAGGGCTCTCTGCACTTCTCCAGGAACGACAAGGGCTGGGCGGCCGAAGACAAGAACACCTATTGAGGCTCGAAACTCGCGCTGCGCTACGGCTCCTCGCCCCGGCCGCGGCGCGATCGTCCTCTAAATTCGAGCGCGGCCCTGCATTGGCGGGGCTCGCTCCAATCGTTCGGGTCCCGCCCGAATCGCCCATCTCCAGCGCGTCGCCGGCGGCGCTTCCCAGCGCGACCGGACGGAAAGCGCACAAAAGGCCAGCACCGGCGGCGGACATTTAAACCCGGGGCGCATCCTCGTGACTCCGATCATTGTCATTCCCGCGCGCATTGGATCAACCCGGCTGCCGGGCAAGGCGCTCGCCGCCATCGCCGGCAAGCCGATGATCGCCCATGTGCTCGAACGAGGGCTCGAAGCCGGAATCGGCCCGGTCGCGGTGGCGACGGACTCGCCCGAGATCGCCGCGGCCGTGGAAACCGCCGGCGGACGCGCCGTCATGACCTTCGAAACCCATGCCTGCGGGCTCGATCGGATCGGGGAGGCCTTGCGCGCCGTCGACCCCGGTCGCAGACACGACGTCGTCGTCGATCTTCAGGGAGATCAGCCGTTCCTCCCGCAGGGGGCGTTGCAGGCGGCAGTGGAACTGCTCCAGGATCCCGCCGTGGATATGGCGACTCTGGCGACCGAAGCGGCTGTCGGCGAAGAGGACGATCCCGATACGCCCAAACTCGTAGGCTCGGAAATATCGCCTCGACGACTCCGCGCGCTTTATTTCACCCGCGCGCGAGCGCCCTGGGGAGAAGGCGTCTTCTACCATCATATCGGCGTCTACGCTTTCAGGAGACCGGCCTTCGAGCGTTTTGTGGCCCTGCCGCCGTCCGCGCTCGAAAAACGGGAGCGGCTCGAGCAGCTGAGGGCGCTGGAGGCTGGAATGCGCATCGATGCGGCGCTGCTGGACAGAGCCGGCCCTTCGGTGGATACGGAAACAGACCTCGAGGCGGCGCGCCGGACCGCGCCCGGAAAGCAGGACCGCAGGTGACAGAATTCATTTCATATCAGGGCGAGCCCGGAGCCAATTCCGATATCGCCTGCCGCGACGTTTATCCCGGCCTTACGCCCCTGCCCTGCGCCACATTCGAGGACGCTTTCGCAGCGGTCACGGAGGGCCGGGCCGCCCTGGCGATGATTCCGATCGAGAACTCCATCGCCGGCCGCGTGGCGGACATCCACCATTTCCTGCCCAATTCGGGCCTTCATATCGTCGGCGAATATTTTTTGCCGATCCATTTCCAGCTGATGGCCGTGCGCGGCGCGACTCTGAAAGGCCTGGAGAGCGTCTACAGCCATGTCCATGCGCTGGGACAATGCCGCAAGATCATCCACGACCTGCGCCTCTCGGCCTTCACTGCGGGCGACACCGCCGGCGCCGCCAGAGAAATCGCCGAATGGAAAGATCCCGTCAAGGCCGCGCTGGCGCCCGCGCTGGCGGCGGAGATCTACGACCTCGACATCCTGGCAAGGAACGTGGAGGACGAGGCCCACAACACCACGCGTTTCGTCATTCTCTCCAAAACCCGCCGATGGGCGGAGAAGGAAACCCCCGCCGTCGTCACCACCTTCATTTTCCGCGTGCGCAATGTCCCGGCGGCCCTGTTCAAGGCCCTTGGCGGCTTCGCCACCAACGGTGTTAACATGACCAAGCTGGAAAGCTATATGGTGGACGGGGAGTTCGCCGCGACGCGCTTTCTGGCGGACGTCGAGGGGCATCCGGAGCAGCCCGCCCTGGCGCGCGCGCTGGACGAATTGCGGTTTTTTTCACGTGAGGTAGAGATACTGGGCGTGTATCCGGCGAACCCGTTCCGAGAGACGAATATTCGCGCGTTCGAATTTGGGGACTAGAGTGTTTTCGAGCGAAGTGGATACCGGTTCGCGTGAAGAAAACACGATAAAACAGGGGGATCTAGAATCTTTCCGGTTCAATCTGAACCGGAAAGACTCTAGTGCGCTTTCCGAAAGGACGGAATCATCCGACCGGAAAGAAAACGCTCCTTTCAGGAAATCGGAGCGGGCGCGTTCCAGACGACAAGAACGCAATCCTGTCGCAAAACGATGTCGACTTTCGCAGGTTGCGCCTTAAAGAAGCGCAGGGGAGAAGCTCATGGCCGTCGCTTACGATCCGCAGAATATTTTCGCCCGAATCCTACGCGGCGACATCCCCGCCCATAAAATCTTCGAAGACGACGTTGCGCTCGCGATCATGGACATCATGCCGCGCGCCGAAGGCCATGTGCTCGTGATCCCGAAGGCGCCCGCGCGCGGCCTGCTGGACGTCGACGCCGAGATATTGGCGCGGCTGATCAAGCGGGTGCAGCATATCGCCCGCGCCGCCAAGGAAGCTTTCCAGGCCGACGGCCTCACCTTGCAGCAATTCAACGAGAGCGCCGGCGGCCAGGTGATTTTTCACCTGCATTTTCACATTCTGCCGCGATGGGACGGGGTGGCCTTGCGTCCGCCGGGATCGATGGCCGACAATGAAAAACTGAAAGAGCAGGCCGAGAAAATCCGCGCCGTTCTGGGCGACTTCAAGGACTGATGCGAATACCGTTCGATCTGTGCGCCTCGAAGGCCTCATCCTGAGGCGCTTTCAGCGGAACGCAAAAAGCCTCGAAGGATGCTCCAGAAGGCTGGGCCGCTCACCCTTCGAGACGTCCGCTGCGCGGGCTCCTCGGTGTGAGAGGCCTGGTCGGTCCCGGGCGGATCAGCCGGAAAGTCCGGCTGGAAAACTCGATCTGCGGAATCCTATTCTTCCGAGGCCTTCGCCGTCTTGAACACCACGGGCCTCAGCAGGAAAGAAGGAATATGATCGCCCATGCCGATCACCGGCGGGCCGTCATCCTCATGGTTGCGCGGGCGGCGATCTCTGCGCTCGCCATAGGCCTGGGGTCGGGCGGCCCGGACCGGCTCGGCCTCCGGGGTCCGGCGTGGGGGACGCGGAGCCGCGGACGCGGTCGCCTCGCGCTCGGCGGAGGGAGCGGCGGCCGGCGAACGGCCGCGGCCGCTACGCTCGCCGCGGCGTGAGCCCCGTTGTTCGCCGCCCCTGCGATCATGGGCGCGAGAGGTTTCGAGCGGCGGCGGCAATTCGGACAGACGGGGGCCTTCCCACTCGACTTCCTTGCCGATCAGGCTCTCGATCTGATCGACATATTTCTTGTCTTCGGGGGTCACGAGCGTGATCGCGACTCCGGATCGTCCGGCCCTCCCCGTGCGGCCGATGCGGTGGACATAATCCTCGCTGTGGGTCGGCACGTCGAAATTGAAAACATGGCTGACGTCGGGGATATCCAATCCGCGGGCGGCGACGTCCGAACAGACCAGCAGCGAGACATCGCCGTTCTTGAACGCGTCCAGCGACGCCATGCGCGCCATCTGGTCCATGTCTCCATGCAGCGCGCCCGCGGAGAATCCATGCTTCTCCAGCGATCGGTGCAGGATGGCGACATCGCGCTTGCGATTGCAGAAGATGATCGCATTCTTGAAGTTGTCCGCGGAGCGGATCAGATTGCGCAGCGTGTCGCGTTTTTCCGCATGCCCGTGGGACGCAACCATGGCCTGGCGAATGGTCGAGGCCGTGGAAGACGCGCGCGCGACTTCCACGCGGACGGGATTGTGCAGGAAGGCCTCGGTGAGGCGAGTGATCTCCGGCGGCATCGTCGCCGAAAAAAACAGGGTCTGGCGGGTGAAGGGCACCAGCTTGCAGACCCGCTCGATGTCCGGAATGAAGCCCATGTCCAGCATCCTGTCGGCCTCGTCGATGACGAGGATCTCGATGCCGGTCAAAAGCAGCTTGCCGCGATCGAAAAAGTCGAGGAGCCGGCCGGGCGTGGCGATCAGCACGTCCGCCCCGCGCATGATCTTGGCTTCCTGGTCGCCGAAGGCGACGCCGCCGATCAGCAGCGCCACATTCAGCTTATGGTTCGCGCCGTATTTGGCGAAGGATTCTTCCACCTGGGCGGCGAGTTCCCGGGTCGGCTCCAGGATCAGCGTGCGCGGCATCCGCGCCCGCGCCCTGCCCTGTTCCAGCCGGCAAAGCATCGGCAATGTGAATGCGGCGGTCTTCCCGGTTCCGGTCTGGGCGATCCCGAGGATGTCTCTGCCCTGCAAAGCCGGAGGAATGGCCTGGGCCTGGATGGGCGTCGGCTGCTGGTAGCCCAAGGCCTCCACGGCCGAGAGAACCTTTTGCGACAGGCCGAGTTCGTTGAATTTCATTAATTGTCCTGATCGTCACGGCGGCGGTCTGATTTTGAGCCTGTGCGCGCGTCGGCCGTGAAGGACGCGCGTCTGATGTCGGGGAGCGGCTGCAATGGGCAGCTACCTGCACGGTCGGGCGTTTGCGCCGGCAGTTCGCTTCGACCCGCTTCGAAAAATGGCGACCGGAAGCGACACCCGCAATATGCTTGGCGGGCCTCGGCTCCAAAGTCAATAAATTTGCGAAGAAATACGCGTTTTGCCGAAAAATATTGCAGTCAGGCTTACGAAACGCCTATCAGGCGACCTGCTTCGACGCACTTTTTTAAGGCGCGCTACTCTGCGCAGGCGGGCGCCCCCGCGACTCTGGGCCGCGCATCCGTAATGGTGACGATCTCGCCGTCGGGGCCTATGGTTCGGTAAGTGGTGACTATCCTGGCCATGTTGGCGCAAGCCGCGGACGGGCTCTTGCTGCGAGGATCGCGGATCGTCGCCGTGGCGGCGTCGTCGATTCCCGCCCAGGAACGAGCCGGCTGCACGGCCCGGGAAATCGCGGCCGGGGCGGAGCCGGCGAGGCGCTTCATGTCGCCTTCGCTGGCGCTGATGTTGGAAAGAAGCCCCGCCGCCAAAACGCTGAGAAGCGCCGTGGCGCCTGCGATCCAGGCCGTCTTCCACAACAATGAACCTTTGGCGTCTCGGCCGACGCGTCTGAAATCCGACATTTGCAACCCCGGAACTGGACGCCCCCCTGAATATCCAAACAAGGTAAACGCCGCGTTATCCTTGCGCTGCAGCGCCCCGCGCCGTCTGCGGCGCGTCCTGGCGCCCCCCGGGGGCAAGGCCGGACAAAATGCCGTTTCCGATCAAGCCATTGCCCGGAAACACCGGAAATTCGGCCGGGGGCCCCGAGCCTACGCGCGGGGGCGGAGGCTCGAAATCTCTTTTTTTGGCTTGCGCCTTTTTTGACGCTTGCCAACATCTTCTCTTGGAAGAACACTTGATCCCGTTCGACGCGCCCAGCCCGCCCACGCGCATTTCGCAGCGGAGCGGCTGCGCGGCACGAAAAATGTTTAACTCCTTACAGAGCGGCCGCCTGCGACCTATATCGGGGAAGCGAGCGCCGCATCGCAAGGGAAGGTCAGGCAGGTAGGCTCGATGGTGAAGGCCCTTGGAGCAAAACATTGGGACATCGGCGCCCTCTCGCTTCGTCGAGAGGATGGAGGATCGATGGATCTTCGCTGCGCCAAGGAACCGAGGAAAGGCGTTGGAGAAGGCGGCGGATCGGGTTCGGGCACGGCCCTCATCACGCGGACGCAGGCGCAGACGCGCCGCCCTCACATGTATCGGGTTTTATTGCTCAACGACGACTACACCACGCAAGAGTTCGTCATTGTGGTCCTGCGGAAATATTTCAACAAATCCGTCGAGGAAGCCACGCGCATAATGCTCCACGTCCACAATCATGGTGTCGGCGAATGCGGCGTCTACACCTATGAGGTCGCGGAGACCAAGGTCACGCAAGTCATGGATTTCGCCCGCAAGCATCAGCATCCGCTGCAGTGCATCATGGAAAAAAAGTAGGGGTGAAGAAGAATGCCGGCATTCTCGCGCAATCTTAAGCAGACCCTGGACAGGGCCTTGGCCTCGGCGCGGGAGCGTCGTCACGAATATGCGACCCTGGAGCATCTCCTGCTCAGCCTCATCGACGACAGCGACGCCAGCGCCGTGCTGCGCGCCTGTTCCGTCGATCTGGACCTCTTATCGAAGAACCTGCGGGAGTACATCGACCGCGAGCTCGACAACCTCGTGAACGACGACGCCGAGGAGTGCAAGCCCACCGCGGGCTTCCAGCGCGTGGTCCAGCGCGCGATCATCAGCGTTCAATCCTCCGGGCGCGAGGACGTCAGCGGCGCCAATGTGCTGGTGGCCCTGTTCGCCGAGCGCGAGAGCCACGCGGTCTACTTCCTGCAGGAGCAGGACATGACCCGCTACGACGCGGTCAACTACATCAGCCACGGCATAGCCAAGCGGATCGGCCTCGCGGATTCGTCCCGCTCCCCGCGCGGCGCCGAGGAGGACTCCGAACGCGGCGAGACCCGCGAGGGCCGCGACGGCGACCAGCGCAAGAAGGAAGGCGCGCTCGACGCCTATTGCATCAATCTCAACAAGAAGGCGCGCGACGGCGCGATCGATCCGCTGATCGGGCGTGAATCCGAGGTTCTGAGAACCATACAGGTTCTCTGCCGCCGCCAGAAAAACAACCCGCTGCTCGTGGGCGACCCTGGCGTCGGCAAGACCGCGATCGCAGAAGGCCTCGCGCGGAAGATCGTGCGCGGCGAGGTGCCCGAAGTGCTTTCGGGCGCGACCGTTTTTGCGCTGGACATGGGCACGCTGCTCGCCGGCACCCGTTATCGCGGCGATTTCGAGGAGCGCCTCAAGCAGGTCGTCAAAGAAATCGAGCAGCACAAGAACGCGATATTGTTCATAGACGAGATCCACACCGTGATCGGCGCAGGCGCGACCTCGGGCGGCGCCATGGACGCGTCCAATCTGCTGAAGCCCGCGCTGGCGCAAGGCGCCCTGCGCTGCATCGGCTCCACCACCTACAAGGAATACCGCCAGTATTTCGAGAAGGACCGCGCTCTCGTCCGCCGGTTCCAGAAGATCGACGTCAACGAGCCTTCGATCCCCGACGCCATCGAGATCATCAAGGGCCTCAAGCCCTATTTCGAGGAATTCCACAAGATCCGCTACACCGGCGAGGCCGTGAAGGCGGCGGTCGAGCTGTCGGCGCGCTACATCCACGACCGCAAGCTGCCCGACAAGGCCATCGACGTCATCGACGAGAGCGGCGCCGCCCAGATGCTGCTCGGGGAGAACAAGCGCAAAAAAACCATCGGCATCAAGGAAATCGAGGCGACGATCGCCACCATGGCGCGGATCCCGCCCAAGAGCGTGTCCAAGGACGACACCGAGGTGCTGGCGCATCTCGACGAGACCCTGAAACGCGTCGTCTATGGACAGGACAAGGCTGTCGGCGCTCTCACCTCGGCGATCAAGCTGGCCCGCGCCGGCCTGCGCGATCCCGAAAAACCGATCGGCTGCTATCTGTTCTCGGGGCCCACCGGCGTCGGCAAAACCGAAGCGGCCCGCCAGCTTTCGGTGTCGCTCGGCATAGAGCTGGTCCGCTTCGACATGTCGGAATATATGGAGCGCCATACCGTCAGCCGCCTGATCGGCGCTCCGCCCGGCTATGTCGGCTTCGACCAGGGCGGGTTGCTGACCGACGCCATCGACCAGCATCCCCATTGCGTACTGCTTCTCGACGAGATCGAAAAGGCCCATCCGGACCTTTACAACATCCTGCTGCAGGTGATGGACCACGGCAAGCTGACGGACCACAACGGAAAGACCATAGATTTCCGCAATGTGATCCTCATCATGACCACCAATGCCGGCGCGGCCGATCTTGCCCGCACGCCGATCGGCTTCACCCGCTCGAAGCAGCACCGCGACGATAGCGAGGCGATCAACCGCCTGTTCGCTCCCGAATTCCGCAACCGCCTCGACGCGATCGTGCCCTTCGGCCATCTGCCGCCCGAGGTCATCGCCCGCGTGGTGGACAAGTTCATCATGCAACTCGAGACTCAGCTCGCGGACCGCAATGTGACGATCGACCTTTCGGACGAAGCGCGCGCATGGCTGGTCGAGCACGGCTACGACGAGGCGATGGGCGCGCGGCCGATGTCGCGCGTGATCCACAACCACATCAAGACGCCGCTCGCCGACGAGGTTCTCTTCGGCCGACTGAAGAACGGCGGCGCGGTGCATGTGGTCGTGGTGGGCGGAGACAACGGCGAGAAAACCCTCGGCTTCGTCTACCCGGAAGGCCCTGTGCTGCCGCGCCCGGAGCGCGACATCATCGAGGCGGGAAAGAAAAGATCGCAAGAGGGCGAGCCCCGCGCAGAGCGCAAGGACCCCGCGCTCGAGGGCGAGCCGGAAATCGAAGCGGAGGCCGGAGGAGGCGCGCCGCGCAGCGTGCCGGACGCGCCGCTGCAAAACTGACGCGTCGCATTTTGGAACCAGATTCAACCGGCGCTCCCGCCAATCGGGAGCGCCGGTTTTTTTATGCGGCCGCCCGCTCACCCTTAATTAACCCTATCGATCGAAACTCCCGCCATCATGGTCGTCCGGCTCGCAAGCGGGCGGAGCTGGGCTCTCCCGCGCCGGGCGCTTTCTTTAAAAAGAAAGGCGTCGGGCCAGTGGCCGAACCCGCTTCTCGCGACAAATCCATCGGCGCCGGGCCGCTGAGGATCGTTCATGTGCTGCGCGCGCCCGTCGGTGGGCTGTTCCGCCATGTCCGCGATCTTGCCGGCGAACAGGTCGCCCGCGGCCATCAGGTGGGCCTCATCGTCGATTCCCTGACCGGCGGCGGGCGCGCGGTCGAGCAACTCGCCGCTCTGGCGCCGGGGCTGGCGTTGGGCGTGCTGCGGCTGCCGATGCATCGGCCGCCGCATATCGCCGATCTCGGCGCCTTGCTGGCGGTGACGCGGCGGCTGGCGGCGCTCGAGCCGGATGTCGTTCACGGGCATGGCTCGAAGGGCGGACTGTTCGCGCGCCTCGCGCCTTCCTCCGGCGTGCGCGCCTATACGCCGCACGGAGGAAGCCTGAACTACAATCCGGGCTCGATGGAGCATCGCGTCTTCATGCTGGCCGAGCAAATCCTGGCCCGGCGCACCGATGTGCTTCTGTTTGAAAGCGCCTTCATCGCAGGCCGCTACGAGACCTTCGTCGGGAAGCCGCGCGGTCTTGCTCGGATCGTGCGCAACGGCATCGCCCCCGAAGAGTTCGAGCCGGTGGCTTTGAACGATGACGCCGCCGAATTGCTTTATGTCGGCGAATTCCGTTTCGCCAAGGGCCTCGACACGCTCATCGAGGCTCTGGGATTGCTGAAGCAGACGGCGCAGCTCACGCCGAGGCTCATCCTCGTCGGCGACGGCCCCGAAAAACATGCGCTCGGCCCACGCGCCGAAGCGGCGGGGGTCGGGGCGCAACTGGCCATCAAGCCGCCCATGTCGGCGCGAGAGGCTTTCGCGCAGGGGCGCATTCTGGTCGTCCCCAGCCGCTTCGAATCCTTGCCCTACATCGTGCTGGAAGCCGTGGGAGCGCATAAGCCGATCGTCGCGACGCGCGTCGGTGGAATGGCGGAAATTTTCGGGCCCTATGCCGATCGGCTCATTCCGAGCGGCCAAGCGGAGACGCTCTGTGCGGCGCTGAAAGACGCGCTCGAGGAACATCCCGTGCTTCAAAGCGCCAGAGCGGCGCAGCTCGCCGCCCAGGCGTCGACGCGCTTCTCGCTTCAAGGCATGGTCGACGGGATTATGGCCGGCTATCTTGCGGCTATGGCGGCGAGGCATCGCGCGTGACGGCGCCGAGCTCAGATCGAGGGGCGGCTCGGGGCGCAGCCCTCGTTTTCGACTATCAGAAGCTGGTCGACGCCGCCGTATGGATTTTCGTGGCCAGCGGCGCGATCGCGCTGATCGAGCCGTCGCCCTATGATTTTGCTTCGCTGGTCGCGATTCCCTTGTGGTTCCTGGGCGGCTTCGCGCTGCACAGGAGCTTCATGCTCTTCGCGGCCATGATGATCCTCTACACGATCGTCGGCTTCCTCGCGCTGATACCCTACTGGCATGTCGCCGACTCCGCGATGTATCAGTACCAGTCGGCCTATCTGACCCTCACCGCGCTGTTTTTCGCGGCCTTCATCGGCGACCGCACCCTGGAACGCGCGGAAGTCGTGCTGTCCGGCTTCGCGGCGGGGGCGCTGGTCGCGGCGAGCGCGGGCATCATCGGCTATTTCGACATAGGCGGGACGGGCGCCACATTCGCCACCTGGGGCCGGGCGGCCGGCACCTTCAAGGATCCCAACGTGCTGGGATCCTTTCTCATTCTTGCGGTGCTTTACCTCGCCCAGAAGCTGATGTTCGGCCTCGCGCGGCGCGCCGTCGCGACCACCGTCACGCTCTGCGTCGTCATCGCCGGAATCTTCCTGTCCTTTTCGCGCGGCTCCTGGGGAGCGACGATCTTCTCTGTAAGCTTCATGGCGATCTCGGCTTACGCCACCTCGGACGACAGGCGGCTGAAACGACGCATAGCTACGGCCGCCCTGACCGCCGTCGTCATAGGCGCTCTGGTGGTTCTGGCCCTGCTTTCCACGGAATCGACCCGCGCCTTGTTCCTGCAGCGCGCGACCGTCACTCAGGATTACGACGAGGGAGCGACCGGCCGTTTCGGCAACCAGGCGCGCTCCATTCCCATGCTGCTCGAACGTTTCTGGGGTTTCGGTCCCCTGCGCTTCCGCACGGTTTTCGATCTGGAGCCGCATAATTCCTACATCGGCGCCTTCGCCAACGACGGTTGGCTGGGCGGCTTCCTGTTCGTGCTGCTGGTGGGAACGACCGTCTTCGTCGGCGTTCGCTTGATGTTCGCCCCCTCTCCCTTCCGGCGCCATGCCCAGGTTTTCGTTCCGACGCTGATCGCCTTTTTCCTTCAGGCGTTTCAGATCGACATCGATCACTGGCGCCATGTGCTGATGATGCTCGGCGTGGTCTGGGGCCTCGAGGCGGGGCGGCAGAAATGGGAAGCGAGACGTGAATTGACATCGCGGGATGGCTCCAACCTCTCGGCCGAGGCCCTGAAATCGCCCATGCAAATCCGGTCCTGATCGCACAGGCTTTATGAAAACCAAAGATGAAATACGAAAGATCCAGGCCCTTGTAACTCGAACTGATTAAATTAAGGGCGCCATAAAGCCCAAAACATGATCACAGAATTCAAAACGAGCCGCCGCATATCTTGGCGCCGACCCGTTCTTCCGCTCATTCCTATTTCGACTATATAACGCTTTGGAACTGCGACGTAAACGCTTCTTGACCAGTGTCTCTCCCCCGATAGTATCGCGGCCCGGCTCGCCTCAGGCGGCATAAAAAACGACAAACGAGGGGTCGGGAATGATCAGGGAATTTCTTTACAAGGGCGAAACCTTCCGCGTGAACGCGCATGGCGCCGCCGGTCATGAGGAAGTCTTCATCATCCATATCGTCGACGGCGAGGAAATGGGCGAAATCTCCATCGACCGCATGACCGAGGAAAACGACCGCAGCGCGCCGATCGACGCCATTTGCGTCATGCTCTGCGACCAACTCATCGCCGCTGAGAACATCCATTGCGCCGAGCCTGACGCGGGCTTCGCCTGGGTCGAGGGCAAGCGCCTGCGCGACGTGCTTCCAAGCAACGAAACCGCAGACGCGCATTGAGCGCAAGGATTCGCAAAGCGCTTGAATTTTCTTCGTCGGCGCCGCGAGCGTGAAAAGCTCCGGCGCCGACGCGCTTTAGAAGCGGCGACGCCAACCCGCTATTTTCCCTTGCGACCTCCCTTGACGGCCGCTTTTCCTCCCTGCTCCGCCGCGGGCCTCCGCGCCATCGCCTCGCCGAGATAGCGCCCGGTGTGGCTGCGCTTTTCCTTCACGATTTCCGCGGGGGGGCCCGCAGCGACGATCTCGCCGCCGCCGTCGCCGCCTTCCGGACCGAGGTCGATCACCCAATCCGCGGTCTTGATGACTTCCAGATTGTGCTCGATGACGACGACGCTGTTGCCCTGCGCGACCAGCTCGTGCAGCACCTCGAGGAGCTTTGCCACATCGTGGAAATGCAATCCCGTGGTCGGCTCGTCGAGAATATAGAGGGTGCGTCCGGTGGATCGGCGCGCAAGCTCCTTGGCGAGCTTGACCCGTTGCGCCTCGCCGCCCGAGAGCGTCGTCGCCTGCTGGCCGACCCTCACATATTCCAGTCCGACGCGCTTCAACGTCTCCAGCCGGTCGCGGATCGCCGGCGCAGCCTTGAACAGTTCCGCCGCTTCCTCCACCGTCATGTCGAGCACGTCGGCGATGGATTTTTCCCGGTATTTCACTTCCAGCGTCTCGCGATCGTAACGCTTGCCCTTGCAGACGTCGCAGGTCACGTAAACGTCCGGCAGGAAGTGCATCTCTATCTTGATGACGCCGTCGCCCTGGCAGGCCTCGCAACGCCCGCCTTTGATGTTGAAGGAGAAACGCCCCGGCGCATAGCCGCGCGCCTTGGCCTCCGGCAGGCCGGCGAACCATTCGCGTATCGGCGTGAAGGCGCCGGTGTAGGTCGCCGGATTGGAGCGCGGCGTGCGCCCGATCGGGGATTGATCGATGTCGATGATCTTGTCGATCTGTTCGAGGCCCTCGATGCGCTCGAAGGGCGCCGGCTGCTCGTGAGCGCCGTTCAGTTTCTTGGCGACGGCCTTGTACAGGGTTTCGATGATGAGCGTCGATTTGCCTCCGCCCGAAACTCCGGTGATGCAGGTGAACAGGCCGAGCGGGATATGGGCGTCGACATTCTTGAGGTTGTTGCCGCGGGCGCCGAACAGATTCAGCCATCTGCCCGGTTCGGGCTTGCGCAGCTTGTGCGCCAGCCTGACCTGACGCGCGCCGGTCAGATACTGCCCGGTGAGCGAGTTGGGGTCCGCCATGATCTCGGCCGGCGTTCCCTGGGCGATGATCCTGCCGCCGTGAATGCCGGCGCCCGGCCCGACGTCGACGACATGATCGGCGGCCAATATGGCGTCTTCGTCGTGCTCCACGACGATGACGCTGTTGCCGAGATCGCGAAGCCTGCGCAATGTGTCGAGCAACCGGTCGTTGTCGCGCTGGTGCAGGCCGATCGAGGGTTCGTCGAGCACATAGAGCACGCCGGTCAGCCCCGAGCCGATCTGCGACGCGAGCCGGATGCGCTGGCTTTCCCCGCCGGACAGAGAGCCTGAATTGCGGGACAGAGTGAGATAATCAAGCCCGACGTCGACCAGGAAAACCAGACGGTCCCGGATTTCCTTCAATATGCGATAGGCGATCTCGTTCTGTTTCTTGGTGAGGGCCGCGGGCAGCGCGGAAAACCACTCCAGCGCGGCGCGCACCGAAAGCTCCGACACCTCGCCGATGTGCTTGTGGGCGATTTTCACCGCCAGAGCCTCGGGCTTCAAACGAAAACCGTTGCAGGCCCGGCAGGGCGTCGCCGACATGAAGCGGGCGATGTCCTCGCGCGAGGCGTCGCTGTCCGTCTCCAGATAACGGCGCTCCAGATTGGGAATGACGCCCTCGAACGGCTTCTTGACGTCATAGTTGCGAAAACCGTCTTCGTAGGAGAAGCGGATTTCCTCATTGCCCGATCCGAGCAGGATCACGCGCTGGGCCGCCGCCGGCAGCGCCTCGAACGCCGTCTCCAGGCGGAATTTGTAGTGGCGCCCCAAAGCTTCGAGAGTTTGCATGTAATAGGGCGAAGATGATTTCGCCCAGGGCGCGATCGCTCCCTTGCGCAGGGTCAGCCCAGGGTCGGGCACGACGAGGTCGGGATCGATCTTCTGTTCGTGCCCGATCCCCCCGCATTTGGGGCAGGCGCCGAAAGGATTGTTGAACGAGAACAGCCGCGGCTCGATTTCGGGTATCGTGAAACCGGATGTCGGGCAGGCGAATTTCGAAGAAAACATGATATGCGCAGGCGCGTAATGCGAGGCGACGCGCAGGCTGGCCGCCGTCACCGGAACATCCGCAGCGGCGGTCGCCGCGGAGCCGTCGGCGAATTCGGCCACCGCCAGCCCCTGGGACAGCTCCAGGGCGGTCTCGAAACTATCCGCGAGGCGCGAGGCGAGATCGGGGCGCACGACGATGCGGTCGACCACGACGTCGATGTCGTGCTTGAGCTTTTTGTCGAGCGCCGGAACATCCACGATCTCGTAATAGACGCCGTCGACCTTGAGCCGCTGGAACCCGCGCCTCGTATATTCGGCGATTTCCTTTTTGTATTCGCCTTTGCGTCCGCGCACGACCGGCGCCAGCAGGTAGAGCCGCGTCCCCTGCGGCAAGGCGAGCACCCGGTCGACCATCTGGGAGACGGTCTGACTCTCGATCGGCAGGCCGGTGGCGGGAGAAAAAGGCGTTCCGACGCGCGCCCACAGGAGACGCATGTAATCGTGGATTTCCGTCACCGTTCCCACGGTCGAGCGCGGGTTTTTCGAGGTGGTTTTCTGCTCTATCGATATGGCCGGGGAGAGCCCGTCGATCTGGTCGACGTCCGGCTTCTGCATCATCTCGAGAAACTGCCGCGCATAGGCGGAGAGCGACTCGACATAGCGCCGCTGTCCTTCGGCATAGATGGTGTCGAAGGCGAGGGAAGATTTGCCCGAACCCGAAAGCCCCGTGAACACCACGAGCTCGTCGCGCGGAATCACGAGATCGACGTTTTTGAGGTTATGCTCGCGCGCGCCGCGGATGGAGATGGTCCTCGACTCGCCCGGCGCTGTCTTCGCCGCAGGCGGAGAGGTCTCGAGGCCGGTCTTTTTTGCAGCGGTGTTCGCCATGGGAAGGGTCGAACCTTTATGGGGGGATCGCGCGTTTTGACGGTGCGGAGCGCATTCTTGCCGCAAAAGCGCTCGGCCTGTGCGAAATGCGTTCCAGCTTTTTCCATGCCACGAGCCGAAGCGCTAATCCACAGGAAGGCGCAGGGATCACAAACGAGTTGAGCTTCCGGCGCCGGAGCGGCTTGCATCGAAGCGGCGGGAGCGCTAGAACATAAACAGAACGACAGCTATATGCAAACCATCTGTGGACAACCCTCGCGCCAGACCGCGCGCGCGCGCGCCTTGGGCTAGTGTGCCGACGAAAGCGTAGTGGAGAATAGTTATGGCGGGCAGCGTCAACAAGGTAATCCTGGTCGGCAATCTGGGCCGCGATCCCGAGGTGCGCACGCTCCCCTCGGGCGATCGCGTGGTTTCCTTTTCCCTGGCCACGACCGAATCCTGGCGGGACAAGAACACCGGCGAGAGAAAAGACCGCACCGAGTGGCACAATATCTCGATATTCAACGAGAACCTCGGCCGCATCGCCGAGCAATATTGCCGCAAGGGATCGAAGATATATCTCGAAGGGCAGCTGGCGACGCGCGAATACACCGACAAGGACGGCAATCAGCGCAAGGTCACGGACATCGTGCTGCAGCGCTTCCGCGGAGAACTGACCCTGCTCGACAGCAAGGGCGGGCGCGACGGAGACTATGACTCCCAGAGCTTCGGCGGAAGAGAGAGCGGCGGCAGCTTCGGGCGGTCTTCGCCGATGGAAAGATCCGGCTCCGAACGCCGGCAGCCCCCGGCCGGCGGCGGGCGCTTGTCCGACCAGCTCGACGACGACATTCCGTTCTAAAAACATGCGGAGCGGTTTTTGGAAAAGAACATGCTCCATCAATGAGATTTGGAGCGCGTTCGATTCCGTTTGAGCCGGATGCGCCTCGAGGTTGGACCCGGCAGGTTCGAACGAAGGGCGGAGCCGCGCAAGGAAGCCGACAAGTGACAGCCACCGTTGCGAACGCCTGGTATCGCCTCCCGCGCATTTGCGCGGCGGCGTTTCTGCTGATGGCCGGCGCGCCGGCCCAGGCGGCGGGTCCCGCGGCCGCGGAAACAACCGCCGCCCCGGATTTCTGGGACCCCGCCCACATTGCGCAGAAGCCCGACCTGCACGGCCTCAGGCAGTTGCGCTTCGTGACCGAAGACGATTATCCGCCGTTCAATTTCGCTCTGCCCGACGGGCGGCTGACGGGCTTCAACGTCGAACTCGCCAAGGCGATCTGCGAGGAACTCGACCTCGGCTGCACCATCCAGCGCCGGCGCTGGGACCTGCTGTTGCCGTCGCTCGAAGACGGCGGCGCCGACGCGGCGATCGCCTCGCTGGCGATCACGCCGGAACATAGCGCCGTCGCCGATTTCACTGCGCCCTATTATGTCACGCCGGGGCGGTTCGCCATGCGCGTCGACACCACTTTGACGACCGCCTCGCCGGAGGCCCTGCAGGATCGGCTGATCGCGGTCGTCGCGGGCTCGAAGCACGAAGCCTATCTGAATGCCTTCTTTCCCAAGGCGAAACTGTCGCCCTTCGAGAACGAGGATCTGGCCCGCGCGGCCCTCAAGTCCGGGCGCGTCAACGCGCTTTTCGGCGACGCCATATCCTTGTCCTATTGGTTGAACGGCGCCGAAGCCGCGGGATGCTGCGCCTTCAAGGGCGGCCCTTATGTCGACGCCCGCTTTTTCGGGGAGGGAGCAGGGATCGCCGTCAAGAAGGGAGCCAAATCCCTGCGCCTCGCCCTGGATTACGCGCTGGCCCGCCTGGCCGAACGAGGCGCCTACGCCGAGCTCTACCTGAAATATTTCCCCGTCAGTCCGTTTTAGGCTCTGCGGCCGGAGCCCGCGGCTCCGGCTGGAATTTTTCGCTCGCCGGCTCGAGACGCGCTCACAACAGCCGCGCGATTTCCTTATGGGCCCTGTCGATCGCGGCCTGGAGACGCTTCAGGGCGAACTCCGTCTCCGGAGCGCCGGCCCGCACTGCGATCTCATAGGCGTCCGCAGCTTCGCCGAGCTCGAATGCCCCGATCGCCCTCGCCGATCCCTTGAGCGTATGCGCCAGATCGCCGCGCTGCCCGCTCTCGCCCGGAGCGGCGGGCAAAGCGAGCCTTGCGGCGAATTGCAGGGCCTGCCGGTCGAACAATATCAGGAGTTCGTTCTCGAGCTCGCTGTCCCCGAGGGTTTGCCGCGAGAGATGGACGAGATCGATCACGGGGCTGCCCGTGCGCTCCTTTCCCGCCCTCTCGACGGCCTGGACTTCTATCTGCTCAGCGGCGAAGAATTTTCCCATGGCGATCTCCAATGCGTCGCATGGACGCCTGCCGGACGGCTTTCGGCGCCGAACCAAAAGCGGGCGTCGCGAACGGCGGATTAACCAAACTCTACTACAGGAGTCCGGCGACATTCTTTGCGCCTGATTCTTTAGCTACTTCACGCAGCCCGACGACCGAGTGCGAAGGCCTCGTTAACGACGTTTATGTTTCGAAAGAGGGCGCTGGTTTCAATTGTGTATGAAGGGCTGTAAGATTTGGTTAATTTTTGACGTCGCGCGAGTGAGATAGAGTGAGCGGGCTCTTTTGGACTCGCGCTCGGAGTAAGGTGCAATGGCGATATCGGGCAAGATCCAGGATGCGGCCGCCGCGGCTTTATCGGCGATCGAAGAGGCGTTGGATCTCAACAAGCCGGACTCCGCGGCGGAGCAATCCGGCGCCGGCAAATCCCCGGAGCCGACCAAATCGCCGGTCAATATCGCGGCTGCGATGAGCGGAGTCGTCCCGGAGCCCAAAGCCGGGCCTGCGGACGAGCCCGCCAAGGACTCGAGCAACCCCACGCTCAATCTGCAATTGCCGCCGCGCCTCAAGCCCAGCGAAAAAACCGTGAAGAAAGAACCGCGCGAGCCTTTGCTGGAGACCCGCCCGCCCGCCGCGGAGCCGCCGCCGGCCGCCAGAACGCCGGCGAAAGCCCCCGCCCCGGCGGCGCCCGCGGAACCGACCCCGCAGGCTCCCGCAGCAGCGAAGCCGGCGCCCGCGTCGCCGACGCCCGCGCCCGCGCCGGCCGCCCCCCCGCCTCAGCCCAAGCCTTCGCCCGTCGCGCCCAAGAACGAGCCGGCCAACGACGACCGCAGGACGATCGGAGAACTCCGCCAGGCGCTGGAGATTCCCCCCAATCCCGCGATCATGGCGGCCACGATGGCGTCGATCGCGGCCTGGGCCGTGCTCTGGACCTTGTTCATCTATTTCCATCAGGCGGATATTCTCGGCGAAGACCGCTCCTTCCTCGCGCCCAAACCGATCCTCACCCTGCTCGCGCTGCTCGCGCCCATCGTCTTCATTTTCGTCACCGGCGTGATGGCGCGCCGCGCCCATGAAATGCGGCTCATCGCCAATGCGATGACCGAAGTCGCCATCAGGCTGATCGAACCCGAGACCATCGCGACAGAGCAGGTCCTGGCGCTGTCCCAGGCGATTCGCCGCGAGGCGGCCTCCATGGGCGACGGCATCGAGAGAGCGCTGTCGCGCGCCGGCGAGCTGGAAGTGATCGTGCGCACCGAAGTGACCAATCTCGAGCGGTCCTATTCGGAAAACGAAAGACGCATCCGGCTGCTGATCGACGAGCTGGCGCGGGAGCGCGAGGCGGTCCTCGTCAACGCCGACAACGCCCGCACCGCTCTTTTCGGGGCGCGCGACTCCCTGTCGCAGGAATTGTCCGCCGCCTCCGCGCAAGTCGTCGAGCAGGTCGGCGACGCGAGCTCTCGCGTCGCCGCCGCCCTCGGCGCCAAGAGCGCGGAAGTCAAAATCGCGCTGGAGCAGGCGGGAGACGGCGTCGACCGCCTATTCGCCGAACGCAGCGAGCGGCTCATCGGAAAGCTGTCCCAGACCGGCGACGAAGTGGCTCAGAAAATCGCCGTCGCCACACAGGACGTCGCCGAGCGTTTCTCGGCGGGCGTTCTGGAGGTCGACCAGAGGCTGCAGTCCGTCGGCGCCGATCTGACCAATGAATTCGGTTCGCGCAGCGCGCATTTCGTGGAAGCCGTCGACGCGTTGGGCTCCAGAATGACCCAGAACCTCGCAAGCGAGAGCGACCGCCTTGCGGCCCGCCTCGCCGAAGCCGGAGAAACCCTCGAGCAGACGCTGACGGTCCGCAGCGGCGCCCTCGACGCCTCCATGCAGACCGCCACCGAGCGCCTGACCGAAAGGATGACTCAGCATGTCGAGGGCGCGAAAGCGGCTTTCGAACATGCGGAAGCCGAGCTCGGCAACCTGCTGGACGCGGCGCACCGGGTCGCCCGCGAAGATTTCGAGACCCGCGGCCAGGCGATGCACGAGAGCTTGACCGCCCGCCTGTCGGACACCGCGGCCGCCCTCGGCGAACACGCCAATTCCGTTCACGAGCGTTTCGCCTCCCTCGCAGGAGACGCGGTCGCGGCGATCGGCGTTCATGGCGACCGGCTGACCGAAACCCTCGCGGAACGTCTGCGGACGTTTGAAGAAAGCGTGCTGGTGCAAGGCTCGCAAATCGCCGACCGGGTCGCCGAGCGCGGCGCCGACGCGCAGAACATCCTCGCTGGCGGATTGGCCGCCTTCGAGGAAACCGTCGCCCGCGCCAGCGGCGAGACCACTGCCCGCATCGCCGAGCACAGCGAGGCCGTCCAGAACGTCGTCGCCGGCAGGTTGGCCGCCTTCGAGGAAACCGTCGCCCGCGCCAGCGGCGAGACCGCTGCCCGCGTCGCAGAGCACAGCGAAGCCGTCCAGAACGTTGTCGCCGGCGGGTTGGCCGCCTTCGAGGAAACCGTCGCCCGCGCCAGCGGCGAAACCGCTGCCCGCGTCGCAGAGCACAGCGAAGCCGTCCAGAACGTCGTCGCCGGCGGGTTGGCCGCCTTCGAGGAAACCGTCGCCCGCGCCAGCGGCGAAACCGCTGCCCGCGTCGCAGAGCACAGCGAGGCCGTCCAAAACGTGCTCGCTGGCGGGTTGGCCGCCTTCGAGGAAACCGTCGCCCGCGCCAGCGGCGAGACCACTGCCCGCGTCGCAGAGCACAGCGAGGCCGTTCAGAACGTCGTCGTCGGCGGGTTGGCCGCCTTCGAGGAAACCGTCGCCCGCGCCAGCGGCGAGACCGCTGCCCGCGTCGCAGAGCACAGCGAGGCCGTTCAGAACGTCGTCGCCGGCGGGTTGGCCGCCTTCGAGGAAACCGTCGCCCGCGCCAGCGGCGAGACCACTGCCCGCGTCGCAGAGCACAGCGAGGCCGTCCAGAACGTCGTCGCCGGCGGATTGGCGGCTCTCGAAGAATCCGTCTCTCGCGTCGGCGCCGAAGCGACGGCCCGCGTCTTCGAGCAAAGCGCGGCCCTTCAATCCGCTCTCAACGGGGGATTGTCGGCTTTGGAAGAAGCCATGACGCGCGCGAGCAGCGAGGCGGCGACGCGCGTGGCCGATCAGGGCGCGACGCTGCAATCCGCCATCGAGGAAGGCGTAGCCGCCTTCGAGGACGCGTTGGTTCGGACCAGCGGAGAAGCCGTGACCCGCATCGCGGAACATGGCGACCGCATAGCGACTGCGCTGACCGATGGGCTGGCTGCCTTCGAGGAAGGTTTCGGGCGCCACGGGGAAGAAATCGTCGCCCGCGTCACCGAGCAAGGCGAGAAGGCCGGCGCCGTCATGGCCGAGCAGATCGCAGCGACCGCCGCCGGAATGGTCGAGAGGGCCGACGAGGCGGCCGAAAGGCTGATGGAGCACGGCGACCGAATGGCCGCCTCGCTGAGCGAGGGCATCGCCTCCCTGGAAAACGGCTTCGGCAAGCAGGGCGACGCCTTGATTGCGCAGATCGCCGAACACAGCGATCGGGCCGCCGGCGAGCTGAGCGAGCGTCTGGCGGCTTTCGAGAGCCTCGTTTCGCAAAAGAGCGCCGAGGTCGCGGAAGCCGTTTCCGAACAAGGCGAGCGCGTCGCTTCCACGCTGGCCGAAAATCTCGGCGCTTTCGAAGAAAACTTCGGCAAACACAGCGATGAGATCGCGGTCCGCGTGATGGAGCGCGGCGAACAGGCCGCCGCCTCGCTCACCGAGAAACTCGCCGCCTATGAGGCTTCCGTGGCGCGTCATGCCGGCGACGCCGCCGAGCGGCTTTCCACGCACGGTGAGAACATCGCCAGGAATCTGGCTGAAAGCCTCGCCAATATCGACGGAGCCGTGGAGCGCCGGGGCGAAGAAATCGCCGCCCGCATCACCGAACAGAGCGAGCGCGCCAGCACCGCCCTCACCGAGGGACTGGCCGCTTTCGAGGCGAGCGTGGCGCAGCACGGCGACGGCCTGGCCGCCCAGGTGGCGATCCACGGCGAGAAGATCGGCGCAACCCTCGCCGACCGCCTCGCCGCCTTCGAGGAAACCGTAGTGCGCGCAAGCGGCGACGCCGCCACCAAAGTGGCCGAGCACGCGGATCAGATCAGTCTCGCCCTGACCGAAGGCCTCGCCGTTTTCGAGGACGGGTTCGGTCGACATGGCGAGGCGATCGTCGCGCGCGTCAGCGAATCCGGAGAGCGCGCCACCGCAGTCGTGACCGAACGGCTGACGTCGTTCGAACAGGCGGTCGCCCGGCAGAGCGATGCGGCGGCGGCGACTCTACTGGAGCGCGAAGAGGCGGCTCGCTCGCTGATTTCGGCTCGCCTCGCCGAATTCGAACAGAGGGTGACCGAGGCTTCGAGCGCGGCCGCGGAGAGCGTCGGCGGCCACAGCGAGCGCGTCAACGCCGCGCTGGCCGAGGGCATGACCGCTTTCGAGGCCACCGTGCGCCGCCATGGCGACGCGGTCGCTTCGAGAGTGTCGGAACAGGCCGGGCGACTGGATGTGCTGCTTGCGGAGCGCGCTGCCGCTCTGGAGAAATCGGGCGAACAGCTTTCAAGCCTGCTGGAAACGCAAAGGAGCGGGGTCAAGGACGAACTCGCCGCTCACGGAGAGGAACTGCGGAACTCCCTGCAACAGACGATCGAGGAAGCGACCGCGGCGCTCGCCGAGAATTCCGCAGCGGCGCAGAACCGCTTCGCCTCGACCATCGGGGACGCGGTCGTCGCCATAGCCGTGCAGGGAGACAGGATCACCGAAACCCTCGCCGAGCGTCTCGCCGAGTTCGAGAGCGTCGTCGTCGACAATGGCGGACAGGTCGCAAACAGTCTGGCGGAGCGCGGCGGTCACATCGCCAAAGAGCTCGGGGATCATCTCGAACTGTTCGAGCGCGCGCTGCTCAGCCACGGCAGCGCCCTGACCGAGCGAATCGTCGAACACTCCCAGAATTTCACCTCGCAGGTGGAGCAGGGGCTGCGCGCCGTCGACGAAACGATCGTGGAGCGCGGCGGGGCTCTGGCGGATCGCCTCATCGCACAAACCCAGGAAACCTCGGCGCGGCTGGCGGATTGCTCGCAGCAAATCTCCGAAACCCTCGGAGACCGGCTCAACGCCATGGAAGAGTCCCTGACCCGCCAGGGCGACCAGCTGCTCTACAAGATCTCCTCCGAATCCGAACGCCTCGCGGCGAGAATCGGCGACAACTCCCGCCATTTCGGCGAGGAGCTCGACGAGAAGCTCAGCGGGGTGGAAAAAGCCATCGTCGGAGGGGGCGGAGAATTCCTCGAGAAGATTTCCGCGCAATCCGAGCAGATCGCAGCGAAGATCGGCGACAATTCGCGGCGCTTCGGGCAGGAGCTGGACGAAAAGCTGCTCGGCGTCGAGAATTCCATCTTCGCGCGCAGCGGCGCGCTCATCGAGCAGCTCGACGCGCATAACGCCGTGGTGACCGGCCGGATCGGCGCCAGCGCGGACAAACTGGCCGCCGAGGTCGGGCAGAGGCTCGACGCCATCGAAACCGCCCTCACGCAAAAAGGCGGCGCGCTGGTCAACAAGCTCGACGAGCGGGCGAATTCGATGTCCGAGATTCTCGACGAGAAACTCCAGAACATCGAGACCGCCGCCGACGGCCGCGCGCGGCAAGCCGGCGAGCGGATCGAGGCCCTGGCCGGCCGGATCGACGCCGGGCTCTCGGCAGGCCATCAGAATCTCCATGACTCCATGGCGAAACACGCGATCGAAGTGGCGCGCGCGTTCAGCGAAGGCAGCCAGCAGGCAGCAGCCGCCCTGGACGCCAAGCTCAAGGAGCTCGACGAGACGATCGTCGCGCGCTCCAACGCGCTCACCCAGTCGCTCGTGGATAAAACGCAGCAGATCAACCAGGCGCTCGGCGGCAAGGCCGAAGAAATCGCCAGCGTTCTCGACGACCGCATCGAGCTCTTCGAAACCCTGGACAGCCGCATCGACGTGTTCGAGACCAATGTGGTCCAGAAGCTCAGTCAGGTCTCCGACGAACTCGGAGAGCGCGGCCGTCTGGTCGCCGACACGATCGCGGCGCGCGTCGCCGAAATTCACGAAACCCTCGCCGCCGCCCGGCGCGAGCTCGACGCCGCCCTGCACTCCAGGACGGGCGAACTGGGCCAGACCCTGACGCAGCATGTCGACGACATCAATTCTTCGCTCGACCGAAGGCTGGGGCAGATTCACGCGGTTCTGGGCGACCGCGGCGCGGATGTCACCCAGGAACTCTCGAGAGTGGGCGACCTCGTTTCTCAGGCCATCGACAACCGGACCGACACGCTCCTCGATCATCTCAACCGCAAGCGGGACGAACTCGTGGGCGCGATCGAACACTCCGCCAGCCTGCTGGCGGGCGCGTTGAACGAGGGCGCCCAGACCTCCGTCGCCACGCTCGTCTCCACCAACGAAAAGCTGCGCTCCGAACTCCCCGCGCTGCTCGAAAGCCTCGGGCGGACCAACAGCTCCCTGCAGCACATCATCGAACAGGCGGGGGGCAATTTCGCCAAGCTCGAAACCGAGCTCGGCGGACGGCTGGCGGAGTTCAAGAACGCGATCGAATCGGTCGCGAGCCAGATCGAGGCTCTCGACGCCGTGGCCGACAGCGCCGTGGGCGACGCCTCCGTCATCGTCGGCCAGATGGAAAGCCATCAGCGCTCGCTGGCGCAGAGCGCGGAGCAATTGTCGCGCAGCCAGGGCGCTCTGGACGCAGCCTTCGAGGCGCGGCGCGAGTCGCTGGCGACCCTGGTTTCGCTGATGGACCAGAAACAGGCCGAGTTCCAGGGCTCGCTGAGCGCTTTCACCGGAATGATGGACCAAAGCTTCCGCGAGGTCGAAACGCGGGCCGGAAACATCGGAGGCATGCTGAAGCAAACCGCGCAGGAAACGGCGCATGTCGTGGACGAAGGCTTCTCGGCGATCCGGTCGGCCGCGGAGACCGAGCGCGACCAGACGGCGGCTGCGTTGCGGTCGGCCTACGAACAGGCCAACGGCGAACTGAACGCGATCTTCTCCGAAGCCGCCGAAAGATTCGCCTCGGCCGTCACCGAGATTCGGGGTCTCGCGCAGGAAATCCACGACGAGATGGAAACCACGCGCGCCGAGGTGCGGCGCGGGGCCCAGGAGCTGCCGCGCGAAACCGCGGAACAGGCGGCGGCGCTGCGCCGCGTCGTGGGGGATCAGGTCAAGGCGCTCAACGAGCTGACCGACATCGTCGCCCGCTCCAGCCGGGTCTACGATATTTCCGAAACCGGCGCCGGCGGCGCGCGCCGTCCCTTTGAGCCGGCCGGACGCGGCGCCGAGACGGCGCGCGAAGCGAGCCGCCAAAGGCCGGCGGCCCCGGCCCCCTCGCCCGCCGCCCGCGCGCCGGGCCCCGGCGGCCAGGGCTGGCTGACCGATCTGCTGGCGCGCGCCTCCCAGGACGAGGCGGAGCCTGCACCGGCCAATCAGCGGCCGAACCAGGCGCAAGCTTCGGGCGCGCTCGACAATCTGACCCTCGATATCGCCCGCATGGTCGATAATGCGGCGGTGGCCGAATTGTGGAGGCGTTTCCAGAGAGGCGAGCGGCAGGGACTGCTCTCGCGCCGGCTCTATACGGCGCAAGGCCACCAGACCCTCGAGGAAATCCGCCGCAGATATCGCGCCGACGCGGACTTCCGCAACACCATCGACCAATACATCCGCAATTTCGACGAGCTGCTCAATGAAACGGGCCGCAACGATCGCGACGGCGCGCGGACGCTCGATCTCCTCACAGGCGAGGCGGGCAAGGTCTACACTATGCTGAACCACGCCGCAGGGCGGCTGGAATAAGGCTGCTCGAACGACGGAGTCGTCGGAAAAAGACACTCCAACCTCGAGTTTCGTGGCGACTTTCTCATCGACCGGGCGCCTCCGTCCGGTCGATGAGCGTTTTTTGGAACAGCCGCAGTTCGCATTTCCTTTTGCAAAGCAGCTTGACAGGGCGCCGCGCCTGCGTCCTTATTTGCGCTGATGGTTCCCCTCGGGGATCAAAAGGGAACCCGGTGCGCGCAACTTGCGCAATGCCGGGGCTGCCCCCGCAACTGTAAGCGGCGAGTCTAAGGGCCAGTAAGCCACTGGGGAGGCATCCCTGGGAAGGCGGTCCGAGGCGAAGACCCGTGAGCCAGGAGACCTGCCATCGTTCGTGGTCACGCGCGATAGCGTCGGGCGGGGTGCACCGAGGCGGTCCAAAACTGTCGTAGCGCGCTTTCAGCGCGAATATGACAGGCCAAGACCTTTCGCAGTGACGGCCCACGCCTGCTGCGAATTTCCATGCCCGAGAACTCCCCATCCGCGAAACGCGGATTTTGCGCCATCACGCGGCGTCGCCTGCCTATCCTGCCCTGTATCTTATCAGCCTCCCTGTCGCCCTCCGCCTATGGCCAGGAATGGCTTCCCGCGATCGAGGTGGATGCGCCCAAGCCGCTCCCTTCGGCCGCAAAGCCGATTGCCGACCCCTCGGCGGCCCCGGGCGGCTACGGCGCGGAAATCGGCCCCGGCAACAACGGCCAGCTCTGCGCCGGCGGAGTCTGCAACGATCCCAAATCCTATGCCGCGCCGATCCAATCGGTCGGGACCAAGGTCGACGCGCCGGTCATGGATACGCCGGTCGCGACCAAGATCGTCACGCATCAGATGCTGGAAGACCAGCAGGCCGTGACGCTCGATCAGGCGCTGCGCAATGTCGGCGGCGTCAACACAGCTGGCGGCGGTAACGCCGCGCTCGGAAATACCTTCACAAAGCTCAATATCCGAGGCTTCCCGACGCAGAATTATTTCCGCGACGGGTTCAGAATCGACAGCTTCGGGACCGCCTTCGCCGGCCCGGGCGGCGCCGAGCTGGCGAATGTCGAGAACATCGAAGTGCTGAAAGGTCCTGCCGCCGTCCTTTACGGCGCCGTGGAGCCCGGGGGCATCGTCAATCTCAACACCAGGCAGCCGCTGGATCGGCCCGCATATTCGGTCCAGCAGCAGATCGGCGGCTATGCCTCCTACCGGACCACTCTCGACGCCACCGGACCCCTAACTCCAGACAAGAGCATGCTTTACCGCGTCGTCGGATCGTACGAGAACGACGGGTCTTTCCGACAGTTCGACTACAGCAGGAATTGGATGGTCAACCCGACCTTCCGCTGGAACGTCGACGCCGACACCTGGATCAGGGTATCGGAGCAATACCAACGAAACAATCTGAACCAGGACCAGTATTTCATTCCCTATTACAACAACGTCATCCCGCTGTGGCTCGGGCGCAGCGTGAACTTCGGACCACCATCGCCCTACACGCAGGAGCAGAGCCTCACCGAGCTTACGTGGCGTCACGCCTTCGACAAGGACTGGTCGATCCAGCAGACCGCCTTCATGCAGCTCTTGCGCAACAACTGGCAGGATATCGGCGGCTCGACCAACATCCAAGATTGCATCACCAATCCACGGTACGTCGGTTCTTGCTATACACCCTCCAATTCGGTCCTACTGAATTATTCTTCTTATCCGTCCGACAACAGACAGGCGGAATATGCCACCACGGTCAATCTGGTTGGCCATTTCAATACCACCGAGCAGATCGGTCACGCCTTGCTGATCGGCGCCGATTACTACCGCTATAATTTCAGGGGCGTCAGTCAGGCGCCGGCCTATCCGGGAACGATCGCCCTCCTGGGCCCGCCGACCCGGCTTTCACCCCTGCCCTATGGACTGGCGCCGTCCAACGCCACGGAACAATACGCCGACAATCTCGGCGTCTATCTGCAGGATCAGATCAAGCTGCCCTATGGCTTCAACGTGCTGGGAGGGGCGCGCTACCAATATATCAACAGCCGGACGGGCGCCGCCGATACCTCGACCTGCGGGCTCTTTGCGTATCCCTGGACCGGCGTTCCCTGCAACTTCGACACGATCGCCAAAAGAGGCCAGTCCCTCGATCACAGGATCACGCCGCGCGCCGCGCTGCTGTGGCGGCCGCTCGAATGGATCAGCTTCTATGGTAGCTACTCGGAATCCTACAGCCCGAACTACAATGGCCAATTGGTCTACGGCACGGACCAACCGACGCCGCCGAGCGCCGGCGTGCAGGAGGAGGCGGGACTCAAGCTTTCATTGCTGAACGACAGGCTTCAAGTCACGGCCGACTATTATCATCTCGTCAAGACCAACATTCCCGTCGGCGTTCCGCACAATTTCAATTCCGTGCTGCTCATCGGCGAAGGACGATCACAGGGACCGGAACTCGAAATTCAGGGCGAGCCGCTGCCCGGCTGGAACGTGAATCTGGCCTACGCCAACATCGACGCCATTGCGACCAGGTCGATGCCCTTCAACGTCAATGTCGCACCCATTGGTTCGCCGCTACCCTTCGTTCCGCGCAACACGGGGACCCTCTCGTCGAGCTACGAATTCAGGGATGGCCAACTGAAAGGCTTGAAGCTCGGCGCGCGCTACGACTACACGGGCTATCTTCCGTTCCATCACTACGCCGACGACGGCTCCTACATCTATGGCTCGTCGGCGCCGAGCTACGGGCTGGTCGGGGTTTTTGGAACCTACGGGTTCAACTACGACAAATACAAAGTCACTCTGCAGCTCAACGTCGATAACCTCTTCGACAAAACCTACTTCACGACGGGCGGCCTGGTTCCGTCCTCCTTCGACGCCTTCAACCCCAACGGCTACGGGCAATTCTTCCAGCCGCTCACTCCGGGTTGGAGCATGCAGACATACAACTTCAACGTGATCGGCGCGCCGCGGACTTTCCGCGGCTCCATCAAAGTGGCGTTCTGAGCTGATGCGCGGCCTGCCGGAGCGCGAGCCAAATTCTCGTCGTCAACGCTCCACAGGCGCGGACGTCGAACAGAAAGGGTGGCGACGCCACCTCAACCGAAGGAGACCTGCCGTGACTGCATCAGACTTTTCTTCTCCTGTTTCCCGAACCACGCTATCGATCGCTGCGCTCGCCGTCATTGGCGCGCTGTTCACGCTCGGCTTCGCCTGCGCGGTTCCTCTGGCCGCTTTCGCGGCGATTTCCGCCATGTCCTTCGACCGCCGCACAGCGCTATTGGCGACCGGCGCCGCATGGCTCGCGAACCAGGCGGCGGGCTTTGCTTTCCTGCATTATCCGATCGACGGCGAAACGCTCGCCTGGGGCGCCGCGCTCGGCGCGATCGCCCTTATTTCCTGCGAAGCGGCGGGACTCGCAGCGCGTCGCATATCTGGCGTCGCCGGCCTCAGCGCTGCGTTCGTCGCGGCCTTCGTCGCCTATGAAGGCTCCCTGTTGCTGATCGATGCGGGACTGGGTTTGCTCGAACACGTCGACTTTCTCGGCGCGACTCGCATTCTGCTCATCAACGCCTGCGCCTTCGGCGGCTTGTCGGCTCTGAAGTCGATCGCCTCCTCGACGAGCCTGAGAAGAAAGCGCGCCTCGAGCCTCTCGGCGCGCCACGCCTGAAGAAAATTGCAAACATGCGGCGAGCCGGCCGCCGGCTCGTCGATCCTCACCCGGAAAACTTCAGTGCGCCAGCCCATAGGACTGCCATTCAGGCTCGACCTCGCGCCGCCTCTTCTCGTCGTCCGGTTCGACGAACCCGTCGATACGGTGGGATGGTCGATCCTCGCGCCCGGCTTCGGGTCCACGCGAGAAATCGTTTGGCTCGAAGTCCACGACAGGGATTTGCCCATCGACATAGACCCGGTCGTCTTTCTGAGAGAGAGGCTCGCGGCGGAGGCGCTGGGCGGGGCCGCCGCATTCATGACTTCGCGAGATATCCGGCGTCATCATATCGCGCAGTCCGTCATCGGCGGGGCCGGCGCCACCTGCGTCGCCACTGTCGGCCTTTCAAACGCAGAGAGGGTGGGAAGGCGCCGCAGGAGCCAGGCTCACGCCTTCGGGACGATCAATACGCTGATTCACAGCTCTCGCCCGCTCTCCAAAGGCGCCTTCATCGAAGCCGTGTCCATTGCGACCCAGGCGCGAACCGCGGCGGTGATGGAGAGTTGCGACCGGCGCGATACGGCTCCGGCGACGGGCACGGGAACCGATTGCATCATTGTCGCTGCGCCGAAAGGCGACAGGCCGGAAAGCTGCGTCGGCCTCCACACCGATCTCGGCGAAGCGATCGGGGCCGCCGTCTATGATGCGACATCCGCCGGTGCGACGGAATGGCGCGCCGAATCGATCCTGCCCGAGGGAACGGAATGAAAGCACGCCGACGGTGAAATTTCACAGGAAGCGAAGCGACCTCGGCGGAACGAGCCGCGCCGCGGCTATTTGCATTCCTGCTGAACGCGCGTCAAAGCCTCCGAGAGCCCCTTGAGCGAATAGGTGTCGGTCGTCGCCGAGCCTTTGGCGGAAGACGCCTTCACGACCAGCTTGGACCCGCTCTTCAGCGTCTCGACGAATTCTTTTTCCTTGGCGGTGTTTTTCACCCAGGCGTTGTTGCCTTTGGTCACGAGATCGAAAGTGTCGCCGTCCACGTCGGCGACGGCGCTGCCATTGTCCTTGGTGGGGTAGCCGAGATTGACCGCGACTTCGTTTTTCACGCCCTCGCCGGGGCGGGTGGAAATGAAGACATAGGCCTGGGAGTCCTTGAGCTTCGCCTTGGGCTGGCGCTCCTTGGGCGAGCCGAGCGCGTAGCAGGTCTTTCCCTGCACCGAAAAAGCGTTCCAGTCGCCGAAGCTCCCGAGAAGCTCGGGCTTTGCGGCGGCGTCATGGCCGTTTTTCTTGCCGGCGCCCTTTTTACCGTGGGAATCGGCTTTGCCGTGGGAATCTGCGGGCGCATCGGCAGGGCTTTCGCTCGCGGCGCCGGCGTCCTTCGCCGCGGGCTTGCTCTTGGCCAAGGCAGGAGCGCCGCCCAAACACAAGGCTGCGCCGAGGGCTGCGACGACGACGCTGCTGAAAAGGCCGCAGCGCGCCGGCTTAAACGAGGTTTCGCGCGTCATCTGTAAATTCTATCGCTCAGCTGGCGTTCGAACAAGAGAGGAAGGAGGCGGAAGGACGAAGGAAACAGCGGTTTTTTTAAAGATCCTTCTTGGCCGCCATCAGATAGTTGACATCGGTGTCGCGGCTCCTGGCCCAGGAGCGCGACAGGGGCTGGAAACTCATCCCGGCGCGGTCGATCTCGCGCATGCCGGCGCGCCGCACCCAGCCCGACAGCTCATCCGGCCGGACGAATTTATCGTGATCATGCGTGCCTCTGGGCACCCAGCCGAGGACATATTCGGCCCCGACGATCGCGAGCGCGTAGCTCTTCATGGTGCGATCGATCGTCGCCAGAAAAAGCAGCCCGCCGGGCTTCACCAGCCCGGAAAGCATCGCGACAAAAGCCCTCTGGCCCTCGACATGCTCGATCACCTCCAGCGCCGCGACGATGTCGAATTGCGCTCCGGTTGCGGCGAGAGCTTCGGCCGTCGTGTTCCGGTAATCGATGCTCAGTCCCGATTTCTCGGCGTGCCTGCGCGCGACCTCGATATTGTTGGGAGCCGGATCCACGCCCGTCACCCTTGCGCCCAGCCCGGCGAGCGACTCGGATAAAATTCCGCCGCCGCAGCCGATGTCCGCGACGGTCACCCCCTCCAGAGGGGGTTCGGCGTAGCGGTCGCGATGAAGATGGCGCACGGCGAGGTCACGAATGTAGTCGACCCGCACCGGGTTGATCTTATGCAGAATCCCCATCTTGCCGCCCGCGTCCCACCACAGGTCTCCGAGCCGGTTGAAGCGTTCGACGTCGTCGCGATTGACGCTGGGGGACGTGGGACGGGCGTTATGGGGCACGAGAACCTCTTGATGCAGCCTGACGCGAAGGCTTTTTTCCGCGGGAACGCCGCCGGCGCGCCATGATTGTCAGCGCCGCAGCAAACAGAGCGGGAACCGGTCGGATGAGAACGATGCGCGATGTCGGCGGCTTCCTGGCCAAGGTCGACGTTGACACCGGCGACCTCGCGGTAACATATAGCGCGGCCTTCGGCCAGAGGCGAGCGGCGGAGCGCGGCGCCGCAAAAGTCGACAGGCTTTTGCCGTCGTGTCGCCGGCGCGCCCTGATCCGCCATCGGCATGGTCTCTCACCTTCTCCTGGTTTCGTAATGTCCCGTCTGGTGATGAAATTCGGCGGCACCTCGGTCGCCACGGTCGAGCGGATTCATAATGTCGCACGCCACGTCAAACGCGAGGTGGAGGCGGGTCATCAGGTCGCGGTGGTGGTGTCCGCCATGTCCGGCAAGACCAACGAGCTCGTGGCCTGGTGCAAGGAGGCGGCGCCGCTCCACGACATGCGCGAATACGACGCCGTCGTGGCCTCGGGCGAGCAGGTGACCGCCGGTCTTCTCGCCATAGCGCTGCAGAAAATCGGCATTTCGGCGCGCTCCTGGCAGGGATGGCAGATCCCCGTCCTCACCGACGACGCCCATGGCGCGGCGCGAATCCAGGATATCGAAGCGAAAGGGATTCTCGGCGGCTTCACCCGCGGCGAGGTCGCGGTGGTCGCGGGCTTCCAGGGAATACATGCGCCCACCGGCCGGATCACCACTCTGGGACGCGGCGGCTCGGACACGAGCGCGGTGGCCCTGGCTGCGGCCATCGGGGCGGACCGCTGCGACATCTACACCGACGTCGACGGCGTCTACACCACCGATCCGCGCGTAGTGCCCAAGGCCCGGCGCATGGAAAAAGTGGCCTTCGAGGAAATGCTGGAGATGGCGTCGCTGGGCGCCAAGGTTCTGCAGGTGCGGTCGGTCGAGGTGGCGCTGGTGCACGACGTGCCGACCTATGTGCGCTCCTCCTTCGACGACCCGGAAAATCCCCGCAGCGGCACGCTTATCTGCAAAGAGGAGGATATTTTGGAAGCCCAGGTCGTCACAGGCATCGCCTTCTCTCGCGACGAAGCGCAGATCACCTTGCGGCGCGTGGCCGACAAGCCCGGCGTCGCGGCCGCGGTCTTCATGCCGCTGGCGGAGGCCGGCATCAATGTGGACATGATCGTCCAGACCGTCTCCGAAGACAACATGACCGACATGACCTTCACGGTCGGCGCGGCGGATTACGACCGCGCCCGGGCATTGCTGGAGCAGGGCAAAAACGGCGTCGGCTTCGCCTCGATATCGGGCGCGAGAGACGTCGCCAAGGTCTCGGCGATCGGGGTCGGCATGCGCAGCCACGCCGGCGTCGCGGCGCAGGGTTTTCGCGCCCTCGCCGACAAGGGAATCAACATCCGGGCCATCACCACCTCGGAAATCAAATTCTCGGTTCTGATCGACGCGGCCTACACCGAACTCGCCGTCCGGACGCTGCACACGCTCTATGGGCTCGACGCCGGCTGAACCAACGCGCGCAGCCATGGCCGCCCCCGCTCCAGGGCTCCTTGCTTTTGCCTCCCTCAGCGGCCACAAAGCGCTTGGCCGCTCACGCGAGGAACGCGGCATTTTGAGGAGATTCCGCACATGGAAGATTTGATCAAACGCATCTGCGACGCCGTCGGCCTCGATGAGAACACGGCAAAAATCTCGATCGGCCATGTGCTTGGTTTCATCCAGAAGGAGTTTCCGGAAGGCCCGGTGGCGGAATTGCTCGCCAAGGTTCCGGGCGCTCAGGAGGCGATCGACGCCGCGGCTGCGGCTCCCGGAGGCGGCGGACTCGATTCGCTGCTCGGTGGCCTCGGCGGCCTGATGGGCGGGGCCAAGGGCGACATCATGGCGCTCGCCGGCAAATTGTCGGGCCTCGGCCTCGACATGAGCCAGATGCAGAAGCTCGCCTCGGAGATTTTCGCCCACGCCGATCAGGTCATCGGCAAGGAAAATGTGGACAAGATCGTCGCCGCGATTCCTGCGCTGGGTCAGTTTCGGTGAAAAGCGACCGTCGCGGAAAACGACTTGGCTGAATGCCGGGCTTTCTGCTATTTTCATTGCGGCGACGGAAAAGCCGCCGCTTCGCGGGCGTAGTTCAGTGGTAGAACGACAGCTTCCCAAGCTGTATGTCGAGGGTTCGATTCCCTTCGCCCGCTCCAATAAATTCAAAGACTTATAAAAGATTTTTGGCGTCTGCGACACCCCGAAAACGGCGGTGAGCGCCGAAGCAAAACGCCATGCGCCTGGATTTGGCCTCGCTTCGTTTCCTCCCGGCTGACCTGCCCGTTTCCCCCTCGCGCGACATCAGGAGCAGTTGGGCCGGGAATCGTACGCCATGCAACCTGAGAGTCGACCCGACGGTCACGGCTATGCGCGCGGTTGCTTCCACGGATCGCGGCGATCTCGCTGAAGCCGTATCACAACTGCAACCCCGGCGGCAGAATTGCGCGGTCCTGAACAGCTTGCGGCAAATGCAGCCGCCGCGGCGCGCGATCATCCATCAAAGCAATTCTCCGTCAATAAAATCAAAGCCGTTCGATCAACTATCGTCCATGACCCCCTCTATTCAGAGGAATTGACAGTATAAAAAAACATTGTCACTTTCAACCAGTTGTACGATTCCGCGGGGACGGAGAGACTGTCGATGGCCGTGAAGTTCCGAATAACCATTTTAACGATCGCGCTCGCCGGAGGCCAAGCGGCAGCCGCGGACCTTCCATCGCGCAAGAGCATGCCTGAATATGTTCCCCCGCCGCCGATCTGGAGCGGTTTTTACGCAGGCCTGAACGCGGGTTATGGCTGGGGCGGGACCAACGGCGTCCCGACCGCGGCTTTTCCCCTGGTCGACAATATCGCCGCCGATCCCTGGTGGAGAACGCCGCTGGGCTTCGCCGCCATCGCCAATTCCGGCGTCGCCAGCGTCAATCAATCCGGCTTCGTCGGCGGCGGGCAGATCGGCTACAATTATCAATGGAGCCCCAGCTTCGTCGTCGGGCTCGAAGCCGATCTCCAGGGTTCCGCGATCCGGGGGGCGGGCGGTCGCGCCGGAATCGTGCGATTCGGACCCGACGCCTCCGGCGCCTTTGAAACCGCCGCCGGCTCGGGCGCCGTCGCCGCGGGCGTCGACTGGCTCGGCACGGTGCGCGGCCGGGTCGGCTATCTCGTGACCCCGACCTTGCTGGCCTATGCGACGGGCGGTCTCGCCTATGGCGGCGTCCATGCGAACGCCGCCCACGCGCTCGCCTTCTCGGACAGCCTGCCGACGATCTATCCGACCTTTGGCGGAACCGGGAGCTATTCGGACACGCGCGTCGGCTGGACCGTCGGCGGCGGCGGCGAGTGGATGTTCATGCCGAATTGGAGCCTCAAGGCCGAGGCGCTCTATTACGATCTCGGCTCCGCAAGCTTCGGGTCGAGCCCCGTGGGAGCGCTCGACCCGGACGGGACCAATCTCTCCACCGGCGTCCCCGGCGCCCTCATGTTCGCAAACGGCCTGTCCACACGAGTGAAATATGACGGCGTGCTGGCGCGCGCCGGCGTCAACTATCACTTCAATTGGGGGGCGGCGGCTCCAGCGCCGGAATCCGCGCGGCCGATCGTCTGGAGCGGTTTTTACGCAGGCCTGAACGCGGGTTATGGCTGGGGCGGGACCAACGGCGTCCCGACCGCGGGTTTTCCCCTGGTCGACAATATCGCCGCCGATCCTACGTGGGGGACGCCGCGGGGCTTCGCCGCCATCGCCAATTCCGGCGTCGCCAGCGTCAATCAATCCGGCTTCGTCGGCGGCGGGCAGATCGGCTACAATTATCAATGGAGCCCCAGCTTCGTCATTGGACTCGAAGCCGATCTCCAGGGTTCCGCGATCCGGGGGGCGGGCGGTCGCGCCGGAATCGTGCGATTCGGACCCGACGCCTCCGGCGCCTTTGAAACCGCCGCCGGCTCGGGCGCCGTCGCCGCGGGCGTCGACTGGCTCGGCACGGTGCGCGGCCGGGTCGGCTATCTCGTGACCCCGACCTTGCTGGCCTATGCGACGGGCGGTCTCGCCTATGGCGGCGTCCATGCGACCGCCGCCAACATGCTGTCCTTCTCCGACAGCCTGCCGACGATCTATCCGACCTTTGGCGGAACCGGGAGCTATTCGGACACGCGCGCCGGCTGGACCGTCGGCGGCGGCGGCGAGTGGATGTTCACGCCGAACTGGAGCCTCAAGGCCGAGGCTCTCTATTACGACCTCGGCTCCGCAAGCTTCGGGGCGAGCCCCGTGGGAGCGCTCGATTATAACGGGACCAGTCTCGTCAACGGCGCCCCGGGCGCGGTTCTCTTCGCCAATAGCCTGACGACCCGTGTGAAATATGACGGCGTACTGGCGCGCGCCGGCGTCAACTATCACTTCGATTGGGGGTCGGCGGCTCCCATCGTGGCGAAGTTTTAATCAGCGGCGAAAGCGGCGCCTTCCTTGGGTTTGCGCCGGGTTTGCTGCGCCGAAACAGCCTTTCAGCGACTGGGCCGGCGCGGCTTTTCGAATGAAAAAACAAACGGAGCGGGCGATGGCCTGGTATTGGAAGAGCGGACCACAATCAAAAGCGGCTTTTACGGCCTGTTTTCTCGCGCCATGTCTGATCGCGAGCGCGCCGGCGAAGGCGCAAGTCGTGTGCCCGGCGCCCCCTGTCCAGACGATCACGATTTACAACGATACCCCCGATCAGTACCTGTTCGCGGAGTTCGAGGTCGGTTTGCCCGATAAGGACATCTGGCTCCAGGCGTGGTGCAAGGTGCCCAACAGCCAAATAGGGAACTATCCTTATCCCACGACACTAACCAATCGAATCTACATCAATCCGACCACCGGCATCGCGCCGGGGCACAGCGTTGAAATAACGCTTCCCCTCTATACGCAATTGGCCCAGACCGTCGTCCCCACGGCAAACGACCAGTTTGCCGAATGGTGGCAGGGTCAGAACATCCAGCTGTTCTACAGTCCGACCTCGAGGCCGCCGAGGGCCTATACCGAGTTTTACAATGGCAGTCTGAGGAAGAATCAGAAGCAAATGAAGTCGGCGGCGGCCGCCCCGACCTGGCCGACGTGCTCGTCCACTCGCGACAACCCCTGCTCGCTGGAGTTCGTGACCGACACCGACGGCACCTTCCCCAAATACGGCCCGAGCCAGCTTCTGGAGGCCACGCTGGGCGCCCGGCAGGAGCAGAAGGTCGTCAATGATTCGCCGCCCAATCGCCTCGACGTGCGTAACGCCGATTTCGACGTGAGCTACGTCAACGTCGCCTATGGGCCGGCCGCGATGGGGCCAAAAAACAACGACCAGGTCGGTTATGTCGGCACGCCGATATCGCTCACGGCCAACCCGGGCGGCTTCCGAAGCCTCGGCAATCAGTTCTGGAAGGACCAGAACGCCAAATACGGGGCCGACGCCTGGCCGCGCTTCGTCTTTACATACGCCGATGGAACGAAGGAAATCGTACCCAAGCTGCCGTCGCCGCTCGAAGTGTTTGCGAGATTGTCCGGCGCCAACCCGCCCGCCGATCTCGAGCCTGCGCCGCAATGGCCGGACAGGCTTTGGCCCGCCATACAGAGTCTGAAGGACCAGGGGGTGAATTGGGCGCACGCCTGCACCCACAGCCCCCAGGGAAATACGACTTTTTGCGACGCTCTCCTCGATGTCGTGGCGCTGCTGCAGGCGAATTACCAGAATTATCTGGCTCTCTTCAGAAGCGGACTTTGCACGGGAACCCCCGTCGGCCAAACCATCAATGGCGACCTCGCGCATATCTATGGATGGACGCCGTGGACCGAGGACGCCGCCGGAAGGAAGGGCTACGGTTGCCAACCCGCAGATAATCTGCTCGAAAACACGCCCGGCTACTGGACCTGGTCCGATCCGAACGACCACAAGAAGCCGAAGGACTACAGCAAATATCTTGCGGTCAAGCTGGAATTCGACAAACTCAATTATGGGACTTTGCCCGACGAGAAATACGCCTTCAACCCCTGGGTGCAGCTCATTCACGGCAAGAACTACCTGCAAATACCTGGAGCCTATGCCTATTCGGTCGACGACGCCGTGGGCAACATCCAGGCCGAGGCGACGGGTTATATCGTCGATGTCGGAAGCGTGAAGCACCTGGAAAATCAGTTCCCGGCCGAGCAACCGATCAATGTGTCGCTGGGATATGATCCCAACGCCGCGATCAAGTTCGCCAGCTATCGCGTCTGCGTCAACGATGCCGTCCATGACAAGCCGGTCAACGAATTGAACCCGGCGTTCATCATGAACGCCCGCGATCCTTCGACTTGTCCCGTGTTCCTCATCGACAACAAGAGCCCGGCGCAAACCTATACCTTCACGATCAATAAATCGCCGCCCTTCGCGGAATTCACCATTCCGCAGGTCAACGCCGGCGTCCCCAAATGGGACAACAGCATGACGGGCAACGTTCCGACGGCGACGAACACCACCTACTACGTCCAGTGCGACGGCAATACTGCCGCCCCGCCCTTTGCGCAGTCGAGCAAGTCCTGGTGCTGCAACAAGGACTCCAGCTCCGGCACCTGGGCCTACACGATGCCGGATGCAGCCAGCGCCCACAAGACTTCGGTCCATACGGTCACGACCATCCCCGCGCTCAAGAGCGCGACCACTTCAGAGGCTTCCTGCACGATGGGACATTAACTTCAAAGGCTCCGTGGCCGACCGGCCGCGGAGCCTCGCGACCTCCGGCTCGACGCCGAGGGTCTCTCCCAAACGGTCAAGCGAACTGTGTCGCTGCGGTTTGACGCTCTTGCCGCAACTCCACACGCGGGCGATAATTCGGAAGAGAACCCATGAGCGGCGCAGTCGCATTCGACGCGCTGAAATTCGTCGAAAGGCTGGAAGCCGGCGGATTCACCCATGCGCAGGCCAAGGCTGCAGCGGAGGCTTTCTCCGAGGCGACCGGCCAGGAATTGGCCACAAAGCGCGATTTGAGGGAAGTCGAGACGCGGCTCGAGGCCAAGATCGAAACTTCAGTCGCAAATCTAAAAGTCGATATTTTGCGGTGGCTGGTGGTAACCCAGATCGCGCTGGGCGGCTTCGTCTATGCGGCCATCAAATTTGTGAAGTGACTGGACAAGCGACCCCGCCGCTCGCCACGTCATAAATATTCTGGAAGCTTTGCTTTCCACTCGCTCATCAGAATTAGCGTGCCCTCGACTGTCTCGCCTTCCTTCACGAGTTCCAACTCTCCTACCGGGGTTGCGTCATCCCACTGGAATTGACCGGAAAGGAAATCGAGCGCCTCCCGTTTGTATGCGGTGTCGAGGTTATCCAGCTGATCGCCCTTGGTTTCGAGAATCACGACCCGCTTGTTTTCGCCTTCCCGGTGAACGGCGAAGATGAAGTCGGGATATATCTTCGCCTTCTTCCAACCCTGAATGCCATATTGCGTCCGCGCCACATTGCGGTGCCACCACGTCAGCGTCTTCTCCCCGTCGAGATACACCGCAACGTCGCTCTCATCAGCGTTGAGTTCGTTTTCGTAGATTGGCGAGAACAGACTCTTCTCCAATGGCCCGCCCGCCCGATTGACCAATTGGCGGGCGTTCTCCGGCTCCGAAGTCTCCACGCTGAACGGCATGCGCCAGTTGCGACCGTCGAGCCGTAACCTGAACTGGATGCGCCCGGCTTCCACCTCTGCCTTGAACAGGGCTTCCGCCCGCCCATTGCGGGCCTCGTCCAGCCCCTTGCGCAATTCTTCGACGATCAGGCTGGCGAGCTGGCCGAGCTTTGCGTCGTCGAAGCCGCGGGCGCGAAGATGGCGCACAGTACCCGCGACGATTTCCCGGCCGACGAAGGGATTTAGGACGATGTCCGAGATCATCCGCACCGCGTGCGCGGGATCGAATCTCAGGGTTTCGGAGTTGGCGGCGACCGTTTCCCCGATAAACAGCTCTTCGCCGTCGTCCGACAGCCTGATCTTCTGAAGCTGGCTTTCCGCGGCTTGGGCATTTTCGGGGATACGATTCGCCAGCGCAGCCGCATCGAAGCCCCGCCAGTCGATGGCGGCCAGCACGTCGGTTTCGTAATCGAGATCGCGGACCTCGGTCCCCTCCGCCAGCATCACCTTGGGCAGGTAGATTTCAGTCGATTGGAACGCCGGGCGTCGCTTGATGGTCCGGGTTGTCTGACCGCTTCCGGCTTTGTCTTCCTGCGTCACCCGCAAAACCAGATCGCCGAGGCCGTCCTGTTCGAGGCCGCCCTTGATCGCCGCGACCACCGACGCGGTGTCCGCGTGATGGGTGATCACATGGCACTCATCGAGCGCCTCGATCTCGGTTTTCAACGCGCCGGGTTGCCGCAGGATGCGCCCCACGAGCTGCGTCATCGCCTTGAGGTTGGAACTCGCGGCAAGACTGCAAAGCACATAGGCGAAGGGACAATCCCAGCCTTCTTGCAAGGCCTGCTTGGTAATTATCGCCCGCACGCGATTGGTCGGCGCGAGCAAATCTTGATTTTCCGGGGCGTTCAGGTCGTTTTGCTGCGCCGTCTTGATTGCGATTTCCGCGGCGTCGAAACCGGCCGTCAGCAGCCAGTCTCTCACGTCGTCGGCGTGGATATGGCCGCTTTCGCGCTGATCGGCCCCGGTGCGTTCGACCTGAATCAGCATGATCGGGCGAATATAGCGCCCGGTGTCGGCTTGCAGGCGGCGAGCCTGCATATCGAGGGCGTCGAGCCTCGCCAGCGCGGCGTTGAGCGTGGCCTTCCAGTCGGCGCCTTGGCGCGGGTCGAGGTTTAGGGGCATTTTTATCATGCCCTCCCGATCCAGCTCCCGTCCGGTGACTTCCACCAGCAGATTGGCGTATCGCCCTTCGCGCGGGCTGCGGCCGCCGCGGGGTTGTACATCCTGCGGCGTGGCCGTCAGCTCGAGCACGAAACAGGGGTTGAAGCCATAGAGCGTGCCGAAAGCGAGGTCCGAAACGGCCCGGTGTCCCTCGTCCAGCACCACAACCGGCCGGATGACCCGGAGCGCATTGCCGAGAGAGTCCTTCACCATCGGAAACAGGCCGACATAGGCGGATAGATTAGGCGTGAGGTCGATGGCCGCCTTGTGCGCCTGTTGCTCGCCTTCCGGTGGAAAGAAGCCGTGAACGTCGCCCCGGTCCTGAAACATTTTCAGGGAGTCCTGGGTTTCGCGATTCGCCGATTGCAGCATCAGCAGCATGACGCAGAGGTTGGTTTCCACGTCGCGCGCATCGAGGCGGTCGGTCTTTTCCATGATCCGCACCCGTCCGGCAGCGGCCCTGTCGAGCGCCTGCCGATAGGGGTGCTGGCGGTCCTTCAGCGCTTTCAGCGTTTGCGTGTAGATCGCCTCATTGGGCACGATCCACAGCACGAAGCCGGTGTTGCGGTCGAGATAACGCCCCATGATCCGCGAAAGAGCCGAAACCGCCAGCCAGGTCTTGCCGCCGCCGGTCGGCACTTTCAGCACAGCATTGGGCACGGGACGGCTGCAGCCGTCCTCGCGCGGGGAGAAGGGAATATTATCGCGGGAGGCGGGCAATTTCCCGGCCGCCTTCATTGCCTCCCATGCTTCTTTCGTGAAGTCCGGCGCGACGAGGCCGAGATCGGGCTCCTGCGCTGCGAGCGCGGCCACCTTGTCGGTCTTCGCCTTCTTGGCCTTGAGCTGGTCGAGAAAAGCGTCGAGCGTCGCTACCGTCCGGTCCTGATAATCGAGCTGGCGAAACATGGCGTCAGCTCCGATCGATCCGGTAGAGCGCGAAAGGCAGCGGCACGAATTCGACCGGGATATTCTGTTCCGCCAGCATCTTCTGGCTCACGAAGCGGGCCGGAGCAATGACCAGATGACGCGCATCCGGGGCCGTCGCTGCGAACTCTTTGGCGCGGGAGAGCGTGAGCGCGGACTCCGGCGATTTCAGCCAATCGAGATCGGGCTTGTAAATCAGCCAGACATGCTGACCCGCGACCGCGCCGAGGTAAAAATCCGCCTCGCGCACTTTGGCCGGATCGAGCGCATGACTGGTCGCCATATGGAACAGCGCGGCGCCGAGCCCCTCATAGGACGGCAGGGTTTCGCCGGTCAGCACCTTGTCGAGTTCGACCGGATCGCCCAGCGTGCAATAGGTGAAGGCGCCGCCGAGACCGTCTGTGCGTTCCTCGACCGTCTTTTCACCGGTGACGATCAGCTCGCCGTCTTTTACTTCTTTTTTGATGCGGTCATATTCATGGCCGTGGAGATTTTCGATGGCTTCGACCTTGTGAACCAGATCGCCGGCATTGGAGATCGCCTTCCAATTGAGGCGTTCGCGCAACAGCTCGGTCCGCTGCGAGCCCTTGAATGGATAACCCTCGATGACGCGGCGGACCCGTTCGGCGGTGAGTTTGTCGGCGTAATCCTCCATCTCGACAAGGATGAAACGCCGGTTGCCGTTGTCGCGTTTGTTAGCTTCAAGCACGGCGTGCGCGGTAGTGCCTGAGCCAGAAAATGAATCTAAAACAACAGAATTCTCGTCGGTAGCAAGATCAAGGACCTTAGATATTAGAGCTACTGGCTTTGGCGTGATAAATACGTCTTCAGCCTTCTCGGGCTTTAATATAGATATAAGCTCTTTTTTTGCATCTTGTGTGTGTCCGACCTCGTCGTATTCCCATAGGGTCTGAGGAACACGCCCCCTTACTTCGGATAAAAATCGCTTGATGGACGGGACGTTATTTCCGTCTTCGCCCCACCAAATACGATTATCTCTATTCATTTCCCAAAGCTTGGCCTCTTTTACCCGCCAGTAATTGCCTCCGGGTGGCCCTTCGATAAGCCGTCCTGACGGACAGCGAATCGAGTATGTTCCTTCGCTATAATAATTTCTGGCTGAAAGATCTCCAGGCTTCCATGCCCCGCGTGGATCGTTGTCTGGATTGGAATACCTGGCATTCATGCTTTCCGTTCGCCCAAGCATGTTCGGACGCCAGGTCAGTTTATCTTTAGCATATACCAGGATATAATCGTGATCGTCAGAAAAGAACTGAGCTGATGGTTTAGGGGAATAGTTTTTGTGCCAAATACAACAAGCTACAAAATTAGATTCTCCGAAAATGCCGTCCAGCATCATCCGAGCTCGGTGTATTTCATTATCGTCTAGCGTAACCCAGAAGCTACCAGTATCCGAAAGCAACTCATGCAATAACCTCAACCTCGGCCACATCATCGCACACCATTTATCGTGGCGCAGGCCGTCCTCGATACCGATGGGATTGGACGCGAGCCATTCCCGGATCATCGGGGCGTTGACATTATCGTTGTAGCACCAACCCTCATTGCCGGTGTTGTAAGGCGGGTCGATGAAAATGCAGTCGACCTTGCCGGCATAGAGCGGCAGCAGGGCCTTGAGGGCGTGCAGATTATCTCCGTGAATGACGAGATTGCCGTCGAGCGCGACCGGCCCGATCCCCTTCTCGGGATGCGGCACGAGCGGGCGGAAGGGCACGGCGAGATGATGGTTGTAGACGAACTCTTTGCCCTTGAAATTCAGCTCGGTCATGATTTTTCCCAGCGCCGGGTCCGGTCGGCGCACCGCTTCCCATCAACTGCGCGCCATTTGTACTCGCGCTCATAATCCTTCTGGCGCCTTTTGTCTCTTGCCACCGGCAAAGGAACCATTCGACAAGAAGCGTCCCTTGCGGCCCGCGCAGCGGGCGTCTCGAAGGACGGGAGGACAATTGATCCTCGCCCTTCGAGACGGCCTCGATGAGGCCTCCTCTGGACGAGGAGTTTCGGGAGGTCCCGTCGCCCAGCGCGCGCCCAAATCCTTTACAAGCGAATGCGCGGGACTTACACCATCGCCCCGATGCTTCCCGGGCGGCCGAGCGGCCGACCCTCTCCGCCGGAAGGGCGAGGCAAGTGGTATCCTTGAACGACGCAACTCATCCAGAGCCCGCCCCGCTCAGCGCATCGCGCTCGACCGGCCTTTCGGGGCGGCTGCGCCCGCCGGGCGATAAATCCGTCTCCCACCGCGCCCTGATTCTCGGGCTTCTTTGCGTCGGCGAGACGCAGATCGAGGGCCTGCTGGAGGGAGACGACGTGCTCCGCACCGGCGCCGCCTGCCGCCAGCTCGGCGCCCGCGTCGTCCGCCACGGCGAAGGGCTGTGGACTGTGAACGGGGCCGGACTTGGCTCCCTGCTGAACCCTGAGGAAATCCTGGATTTCGGCAATGCCGGAACCGGCTCGCGCCTCATGATGGGCGTCGTCGGCGGCCACGCCGTCACCGCGCGCTTCGACGGCGACGCCTCGCTGCGCAAGCGCCCGATGAGGCGCATCCTCGATCCGCTGCAACTGCAGGGCGCCCGCGTGCTGGAACAGGCCGAAGGCGGACGCTGCCCCATTCTTCTGCAGGGGACCGCCGAGCCGCTGCCGATCGAATATAAAACGCCGGTCGCCTCGGCCCAGATCAAATCCGCCGTGCTGCTCGCCGGGCTCAATTCCCCCGGCCGCACCACGGTGATCGAGACCGAAGCCTCGCGCGACCATACCGAGAAAATGCTGCTGCATTTCGGCGCCCAAGTCGTCAGCGAGCCCTTCGGCGAGCACGGCCGCAAGATCACGCTGGAAGGAAGGCCGCAACTGCGCGCCAGCAAAGTATGCGTTCCCGCCGATCCCTCCTCCGCGGCTTTCCCGCTCGCAGCCGCCCTGATCACGGAAGGCTCCGACATCACGATCGAAGGCGTGATGACCAATCCGTTGCGCTCGGGCCTGCTCACCACGCTGCTCGAGATGGGCGCCCATATCGAGGTCGAAAACCGCCGCGTCGAGGGCGGCGAAGAGGTCGCGGACATCAGGGCGCGCTATTCGGCGGATCTCCGCGGCGTCGACGTTCCGGCGGCGCGGGCGCCCTCCATGATCGACGAATATCCGATCCTCGCGGTGGTCGCCGCTTTCGCCTCGGGCGAAACCCGCATGCGCGGCCTCTCCGAACTGCGGGTCAAGGAATCGGACCGCCTCGCGGCGATCGCCGCCGGCCTTACCGCCAATGGCGTCGATTGCGCGATAGAGGGCGACGACCTCTTCGTTCGCGGCGGCGCCGGCGATGTCAAAGGCGGCGGCCTCGTTGAAACCCATCTCGACCATCGCATCGCCATGAGCTTTCTCGTCATGGGCCTCGCCGCGCGGCAGGCGGTGACGGTAGACGATGAGACCATGATCGCGACCAGCTTCCCTGCCTTCCGGCCGCTGATGGAAAAGCTCGGAGCGAAATTTTCGTGAGCCGCCTCGTCATCGCCATCGACGGGCCGGCCGCCTCCGGCAAGGGCACGCTGGCGCGCCGCCTCGCGGCCCATTACGGCCTGCCGCATCTCGACACCGGCCTGCTTTATCGCGCCACCGCCTGCGCGCTGCTCGACGAGGGGCTGCGGCTCGACGACATCGAGGCGGCGGTCGCCGCCGCGCGCGGGCTTTCGCTGACCGATTTCGACGATCAGCGCCTGCGCAGCCGCGAGATGGGCGAATCCGCCTCCATCGTCGCCGCTTTGCCCGAGGTGCGGGCGGAACTCGTCGATCTCCAGCGCCGCTTCGCCGCCACCGACGAAGGCGCCGTGCTCGATGGGCGGGACATCGGCACCGTGATATGTCCCGACGCCCGGGTGAAGATTTTCGTCACCGCGAGCGCCGAGAAAAGGGCGCAGAGGCGCGCGCTCGAACTCGCCGGCCGCGGCGAGAAGGCCGATTATCAGAATATTCTGGCCGACGTGAAGAAGCGCGACGAGAGGGACAGCGCCCGCAGCGTGGCGCCGCTGAAACCCGCCGACGACGCCGTGACGCTCGACACCAGCGAGCTCGACATCGAAGGCGCCTTCGGGGCCGCGCTGGCCATCGTCGAAAAAGGACGCGCGTGAGCGCGCCTTCGCGCCGGGTTTTTCGCTTTGCGCCTTCGCCGAATGGTTATTTGCATCTCGGCCACGCCTTTTCGGCGCTGATGAATTTCAATCTCGCGCGCGAAGGCGGCGGGCGCTTTCTGCTGCGGATCGAGGACATCGACCGCGCCCGCTCCAAGCCTGAATATGAGGCGGCGATCTATGAGGATCTGGCCTGGCTGGGCTTGGACTGGGAGCGCCCGGTCCGCCGCCAGTCGGAGCATTTTTCCGATTACGCCGAAGCGCTGGAGCGGCTGGACGCCCTGGGGCTGCTCTATCCCTGCGACTGCACGCGCGGGGACATCGCGCGTCATGCGCTCAGAGCGTTTTCGAGCGAAGTGGGAACCGGTTCGCGTGAAGAAAACACGATAAGACACGACTCCAATGACCAGCCGCCCGATCCCGACGGCGCCCTGCTCTACCCTGGCACATGCCGCGCAAAGGAGCGCAGTCCGGCCCGGGAGATATTGTCGAAGGGAGGCGTCGCGCTGCGGCTCGATATGGGCGCGGCGCTCAAGCTCGCGCCGGCCAACCTGACATGGAACGAGTTCGGCGCCGGTGCGATCCCGGCGCAGCCCGAGCGCTGGGGCGATGTGGTTCTCGCCCGCAAGGACACGCCCGCGAGCTATCATCTCGCCGTCGTGGTCGACGACGCGCTGCAGGGCGTGACCGACGTCGTGCGCGGCGAAGATCTTTTTCACGCGACCGGGCTGCATCGGCTGCTGCAGCATCTGCTCGGCCTCCCCGTGCCCGATTACCGGCACCATCGGCTGCTGCGGGACACAGAAGGGGACAAGCTCTCCAAAAGCCGCATGTCGCGGACCTTGCGCGACCTGCGGGCCGAAGGCGCCGCGCCGGCGGAAGTCCGAGCGATGACGGGACTTCGCTGAAGGCGGGCATTGCCCCTACACTTTGCCGCAAATTCGTGGTGGAAGAACATCCATGACCCAATATCTTCCGGAAATTTCGATCGTCGTGCCGGGCTACAACGAGGCGCGCAATCTGCGGCCACTGGTCGGAAGGCTGATCCCCGTCATGGAAGACCTCGGCGCGCCTTTCGAGGTCGTCTTCGTGGACGACGGCTCGCGGGACGAGACCCTGGAGATATTGCGGGAGCTCAACGCCTTCGACCCGCGCATCTGCGCAATCTCCTTCAGCCGCAACTTCGGCAAGGAAATAGCGATCGCGGCGGGACTGGATCAAGCGCGCGGCGCGGCGGTCGTCATCATGGACGCCGATCTGCAGCATCCGCCCGAAGTGATCCCGCAACTCGTCGAAAAATGGCGCGACGGATATAAGAACATCTATGGCGAGAGGCTGGACCGCGCCACCGACCCGAGGCTGCGCGTGGCGCTGACGCGGGTGTTCTACCGCATCATCGACCATTTCGGCGACGTCGCTTTGCCCGAGGGCGCCGGCGATTTCAGGCTGCTCGACCGGCAAGCGGTCGACGCCCTGCTGCAGATGCGCGAAAAGGCCCGCTTCAACAAGGGCCTGTTCGCCTGGATCGGCTTCAAGACCATCGGCGTGCCTTTCACGGTGGAGGAGCGCGCTTTCGGCGTCTCCACCTTCAATTTTACGAGGCTCGCGCGCTTCGCCCTCGACGGGCTGATGTCCTTCTCGTCGATCCCGCTGAAGATGTGGGCCTATGCCGGGATTCTGATTTCCGGATTCGCGCTCGCCATGGCCGCCTGGTTCTTCGTCAAAACCATGATTCTCGGCGTCGACGTGCCGGGCTACGCCTCGCTGATCGTCTCGATCGCCTTCTTCTCCGGGGTCCAGTTGCTCTCGCTCGGCGTGCTCGGCGAATATATCGCCCGCATCTTCGCCGAGGTGAAAGGCCGCCCGCTCTATCTCGTCGCCGAGAGGATCGGCGGCGAGAAAGCAAAGAGTTAACGCCAGCTTGTTAAGACCAGGAGAATGATTCGCAACCTGCTCTCGGTCGGAGGCTTCACCCTGCTCTCGCGGGTGAGCGGCTTTTTGAGCGCGGCCGTGCAGGCGGCGGTCATGGGCGCCGGCGAGGTTTCCGACGCGTTCAACATAGCCCAGCGCCTGCCGAGCAGCTTCCGCAACATTTTTGGGGAGGGAGCGTTCAACGCCGCCTATATCCCCTGCTACTCCAGGGCGCTGGAGCGGGAAGGCGCCGCGAGCGCCAAGAATTTCGCCTCGCAGATCTTCACGCTGATCATCGTCTCACAGCTCGCCGTCCTGGCGCTGGCCTGGATTTTCACCCCGCAGTTCGTCGCCGTCGTCGCGCCGGGGCTGAGCGACCGGCCGGAAAAATTCGCGCTTACCATCGAGCTGACGCGAATCACCTTTCCCTATCTGATGTTCATGGTGCTGTTCACGCTGCACCAGGGCACGCTGAACACGCACGGCTATTTCGCGCTTCCCGCCTTCGCCCCGGTCCTGATGAACCTCTGCGTGATCGCGGCGCTTCTTCTCGCGTTCCTGTTCCCCAACGCCGGGATCGCGGCGAGCTGGGGCTTCGTCGTCTCCGGCGCCATGCAGCTCGGCCTTCTGATGTGGTCCGCGCAGAGGCATGGTCTGCTGGAGAGCTTTGCGCGGGTGCGCTGGTCCCGGGTGAAGGATTTTCTCTTCATGCTCGGCCCGGCGGTGATCGGCTCGGCCAGCCCCCAGATCGCGGTTTTCGCCGACACGATTCTTTCCTCGATGCTGCCCGACGGCGGGGTGTCCGCGATTGCCTACGCCGAGCGGCTCTATCAGCTGCCGAACGGCCTCATCGGCGTGGCGGCGGGCACCGTCCTGCTGCCCGAAATGAGCCGGCGCATCGCGGCTGACGACGAAGCCGGAGCGCTCGAAGCCCAGAACCGCGCCATGGCGCTCACCGTCGCCGCAGCGGCGCCTTTCGTCGTCGCTTTCCTCACCCTGCCGGAACTGATCGTCGCGGCCGCCTTCATGCGCGGCAAGTTCGGGATCGCCGACGTCTATGCTTCCGCCGACGTGCTGTCGGCCTATGCCGCCGGCCTGTTCGCTCTGGTTCTGGTCGCCTCCGCCAGGGCCAGCTTCCAGGCGCGCGGCGACACCAAGACTCCCATGATCATCGCCCTCTGCGCGCTCGCGGCCAATGTGGCGCTCAAGGTCGCGCTGTTTCGCCCGCTCGGCGCAGTGGGCCTCGCCACCGCGACCTCGATCGGTCTTTGGATCAACCTGTCCGCGCTGGTCGGCCTCTCCTTGTCGCGCGGCGCGCTGCGTTTCGACGCTCTGTTCGGCAAAGTGCTGGCGGCGACCGCGGTAGCCTCGCTGTCGCTGGGGGCGGTCGCTCTGTTTGGCCTGAAGCCGGCCCTGGCGATCGGCGCCCATTTCGGCGTGCTGGCCAATCTCGTAGCGCTGACCGCGCTCGGGGGCTATGGCGCGCTGGTCTATGGCTGCGTTCTGGTCGTAGCGCTGGGGTTGATGGGGGTGAAGCTCTCCGGCCTGCGCAGAGGCAAAGCGCGGCCGGCGAAAGCGCGGGCGGGTGCGCGATAGAATGTTTTCGGGTGAAACGGATACCGGCGGCGCACGCGCTTCGGTCCGAACGACGATCGTGTGAAGCGTTCCGCTCTGCCGCCCTTCGAGACGCGCCCTACCGGCGCTCCTCAGGGCGAGGGGCCGCAGGAATCAAAAAGCGCACCGCGCCTTCATCTTGAGGAGCCCGCGCAGCGGGCGTCTCGACGGATGGGCAGAGGAGCAGTCGCAGAAAACCTCTCGAATGCCCCCTGCAGGCCAGGATAAGGCCGTTGGAAACGGCGCAAGCGTTGCTTTTTAGGGCTCGGTTCGCCCGAGCCCATTTCTTCCGCTTGAGCGCCCGCGAGGATCACACCAGCCGGCTCTGCGCCTTGGCGGCGGCGATGAAGCTCGCAAACAGTGGATGCGGCTCGAACGGCCTCGATTTCAGCTCGGGGTGATATTGAACGCCGATGAACCAGGGATGGTCGGGAATCTCCACCGTCTCCGGCAGCAGCCCGTCGGGCGACGAGCCCGCGAATACGAGGCCCTTGGCTTCCAGACATTCGCGATAGGCGTTGTTCACCTCGTAGCGATGGCGATGGCGTTCGGAAATATCCTGCCGGCCGTAGATCTGGGCGATGCGGGAGCCGGCGCGCAGATGCGCCGGATAGGCGCCGAGCCGCATGGTGCCGCCGAGATTGCCGCCCTCGCCGCGCTGTTCCAGCTCATTGCCGCGAGTCCATTCGGTCATCAGCCCGACCACCGGCTCGTCGCAGGGGCCGAATTCGGTCGAATTGGCTCCCGCTATGCCGGCGAGCGACCGCGCCGCCTCGATCACCGCCATCTGCATGCCGAAGCAGATGCCGAAATAGGGCACGTTGCGCTCGCGCGCGAAACGGGCGGCGAGCATCTTTCCTTCGGCGCCGCGCTGGCCGAAGCCTCCCGGCACCAGAATGCCGTTGACATTCTCGAGATGGGCGGCCGGGTCGGCGCTCTCGAAAATCTCGGACTCGATCCACTCGAGATTGACCTTGACCCTGTTGGCCATGCCGCCATGGGCCAGAGCCTCGATCAGGCTCTTATAGGCGTCCTTCATGCCGGTGTATTTGCCGACGACAGCGATGGTGACCTCGCCTTCCGGATTGTTGATCCGCTCGGCCACCGCGCTCCAGCGGCTCATGTCCGGCTTGGGCGCAGGCTCGATTCCGAAGGCGGCGAGAACCTGCGCGTCGAGGCCGGCCGCATGATAGAGGCGCGGCACGTCATAGATGTTGGACGCGTCGCGGGCTTCGATGACGGCGCTTTCCCTCACATTGCAGAAGAGGCCGAGCTTGCGCCTTTCGTCCTGGGGTATCTCGCGGTCGCAGCGGCACAGCAGAATATCGGGCTGAATGCCGATAGACCGCAGCTCCTTGACCGAATGCTGGGTCGGCTTGGTCTTCAGCTCGCCGGCGCTCGTGATGTAGGGCAGCAGCGTGAGGTGGATATAGATGCAGTGGCTCTGCGGCAGATCGTTGCCGAGCTGACGGATCGCCTCGAAGAAGGGCAGGCCTTCGATATCGCCTACCGTGCCGCCGATCTCGATGAGGGCGAAGTCGACGTTCTCATTGCCCTCGACGACGAAGTCCTTGATGGCGTTGGTCACATGGGGAATGACCTGGATGGTCGCGCCGAGATAGTCTCCCCGGCGCTCCCTGGCGATGATGTCCTGATAGATGCGGCCGGTCGTGACATTGTCCTGCCGCGACGCGGGACGCCCGGTGAAGCGTTCGTAGTGACCGAGATCGAGGTCGGTCTCGGCGCCGTCGTCGGTGACGAAGACCTCACCGTGCTGATAGGGGCTCATGGTCCCCGGATCGACGTTGAGGTAGGGATCGAGCTTGCGCAGTCGCACGGTATAGCCGCGCGCCTGCAGCAATGCGCCAAGCGCCGCCGAAGCGAGTCCCTTGCCGAGAGAAGAGACTACGCCGCCGGTGATGAAAATATAGCGAGCCATGGGGCTCCACGCCTAACGCCAAAAACACGATTCGGGTAGCGGCTTTTTCGCCTTTGCCCGGATTAATCTGCGCACGCCCGAAGGGCGGATCACTTCGTCGGCGCCGTCCATGTGACCGGCGGCGCGACGGGAGCGGGTTTCTGCTTATCGGAATCGTTCGCCGGGGCGGCCGGCTTGGCGGCGTCCGCCGCCGGAGCGGCCGATTGCTGATCGGCGGGCTTCGCTTCCGGAGCGGCGGCGGCGGGAGCCTGCGGAGCGGCTTCGGATTTGGGCGCCGTGGACGGCTCCTCGGTGGTGGTCGGGCGCAGCGCCGGCTTGTCGCTTGCGGGCGTCTCGGGCTGGGCGGGAGCGGCGGCCGGCGGGGCGGCAGCCGGAGCCTCTGCCGCAGGAGCCGCCGGCGCTTGCGGCGCGGCCTGGCGCTTCTGCTGGGCGCGCTTCAACTGATCGAAGATGCTGCCCTTGTCCTCTTCCCCGGCCTTCTCCTTGCCGGCTTCGGGAGCGGCGGCGCCGGGAGCCGGCTTGATTTCCTTGACTTCCAGCTTGCCCTGGTCGACCGCCGAGGTCCAGTCCTCGCCGCCCGCAGCGCGACGTTCCCACGCCGGCAGCACGGTCAGGGCGATGCTGGTCAGAAAGAAGATGGTGCCGAGAATTGCGGTGGCGCGCGTCAGGGCGTTGGCCTGGCCCCGGCCGCTGAAGAGGCCGCTTTGGCTCAGGCCGAGCGCGCTGCCCTCGGACTTCTGATACAGCACGAGCGCCACGAGCGCTATCACCACCATGAGGTGGATCGCGATGATCACATGCTGCATTGAAGAATCCCTTCCCGGCGGAACCAGCGCGCTTCGCCCGCGTCCCGCGTCCTGCGGGCGACGGGCAAACCGCGCCGGATAGTTGAGTTGGAGCGTATCCCGCGGCAGAGGTTTTTTGAACTTCCGCGCGAATGCGCTCTCTAGCGCTCGACGCAATTGTTGATTGCGTGGCCTTCTACACGAAAGAATCAGCCTCGCAAAGGGGCTCCCGGCCCCAATTCGCCCTGCCGAGCCGGACGCGCTTCCCGGCGGCGGATCGTTCCGGCGATCCGCCGCTAAAGCGCGTCAGTACAGCTTGCCGTCCTGGCCCTTCCAGCCGCCGGGGCGCTCGTCGAAGCGGGTTTCATCCCTGAAATCCACTACCTTGCCCGGCTCGATATACTGCTTGTCCTTGACCATCTGGTTCTGGACGGTGGTCGAATAATAGGTGCTGTCGGAGCAGCCGGGCGCGACGGTCTTGGCTCCGTTCGGGCCTTCGGTCGGCTTGCACTGGAGATTGGCGCCCTTGGGGAATTCTACTTTGGCGTTGAAATAGAACTCGACGCCCGCATGGCCGGCGCCCTCGACATCGAGCCGCCAGAAGCGATCGACCTTGAAATCGACGATTTTGGCGTCGGGGTCGAATTTCTCGCGGATGATGTTCTCGAAAACCTTTTTCGCCTGTTCCGGGCCCGGCTCGCAGTTCAAAAGGCAAAACGCCTTGGCCGGCGCGCTCGCCGCGAGAGCCGCGGCGAAGGCCGCGAGCGCCAAAAACCTCAATTTACCCATCAGTGCGTCTCCTGCATTTGCGCAACGGCTCTTTGCCTTGCCGGCGTCGAAACTCGCCGCCGGATGGTTGTCTCCCGCCTTTTGCTGCAGTTTGAAAGCTGCACGGCTCACCGGTCAATCGCAAGGCCGCAATAACGGACCAATTGTCGCATCGGCCGCGTCGACGCTTCGCCCCGAGGTTGCGTCGGCGGCGGACGCGCCTTATTGACGCGGCGACGCGCCCGGAACGCCAGGCGGAAAGACCAGCATAACGCAAAAGAACGAGAGGAATCATGGCTGTCTACAAGCTCCTGCTCTTGCCCGGCGACGGAATCGGTCCCGAAATCACGGCGGAAGCCGAAAAGATCCTCGATTTTCTGGGCGAAGCGGGCGTCGCGAGTTTCGAGACCGAGACGGGGCTCGTCGGCGGCGCGGCCTATGACGCCCACGGCGTCGCGATCAGCGAAGAGGACATGAAGCTCGCGCAGGAGGCGGACGCCGTGCTGCTCGCCGCCGTCGGCGGGCCGAAATGGGACGGCGTCCCCTATGACGTGCGGCCCGAAGCCGGCCTGCTCCGCCTGCGCAAGGATCTCGCGCTGTTTGCAAATCTGCGCCCGGCGATCTGCTACCCGGCCCTGGCCGAGGCTTCCTCGCTGAAGCCCGACCTCGTGAAAGGGCTCGACATCATGATCGTGCGCGAGCTCACCGGCGGCGTCTATTTCGGCGAGCCCAAGGAAATCACCGATCTCGGCAACGGCCAGAAGCGCGCCGTCGACACGCAGGTCTATGAGACCTATGAGATCGAGCGCATCGGTCGGGTGGCCTTCGAGTTGGCGCGCAAGCGCGGCAACCGGGTGACCTCCTCCGAGAAGGCCAATGTGATGAAATCCGGCCTGCTGTGGCGCGAAGTCATCACGGCCCTGCACAAGCGCGAATATTCCGACGTGCAGCTCGACCACATGCTCGCCGATGCGCTCGGCATGCAGCTGGTGCGCTGGCCCAAGCAGTTCGACGTCATCGTCACCGACAATCTCTTCGGCGACATCCTGTCCGACGTCGCCTCCATGCTGACCGGCTCGCTCGGCATGCTGCCTTCCGCCTCGCTCGGCGCCCCCGACGCGAGCGGCAAGCGCAAGGCGATGTACGAGCCCTGTCATGGCTCGGCGCCGGACATCGCGGGCAAGGAAATCGCCAATCCGATCGCCATGATCGGTTCGCTGGGCATGGCCCTGCGCTATTCCTTCGACCTCCCCGCGGCGGCTGACGCGATCGACGCCGCCATTTCCGCAGTGCTGGCGCAGGGCCTGCGCACCGCCGACATCAAGGGCTCGGCGGCTTCGAGCGTGTCCACCAGCCAGATGGGCGACGCCATCGTCAAGGAACTCCGCGAGATCCTGAAATAATCGCAACTCGGCCGGGCCGGCGATCCGCCGGCCGGCGTCACGCTACCAGCCGGCGATACGTTTGCAGGACGCGCCGGCGGCGTCGAAGCTGTAATGGTCGCCGCAGGCATAGGCGGTCGGCGGCTCGCCCGTCTGCTGGAAGATTTCGTAACCTTCCTTCAGATTGCGCCAGAAGCCGGCCCAACGGGCGCCTTCCGAGGGTTCGGTCGCAAGGAAAGACATGAAGCCGCCCTCGCTGCTCTCGCGGGCGATGGCGGCCTCGGTCATGCGGAACGGGAATATGTGGATCGGCACCTCGCGCTGACCGCCCGCAAGCGCCGCCTCGACAAAACCGTAGATTTCCTCGATGCCCTTGTCGGTCATGGCGAAACAGCCCACCGACTTGCAGTTGCCATGCACCATCACCAGCCCGCCGGTGCGGCCGTTCTGGCGATCATAGGCGTTGGGATAGCCGACGTTGAAGGCGCGGTGATAATTCGAATGCGGGTGCAGCTGGCGCGCCGAAACCGAATAAAATCCCTCTGGCGACTGGTAATCGGCCTCCCTCAGCTTGGGGCCGAGGCGGCCGGACCATTTGCAGATCGGAAAAGACCGATAGAGCGCATAGCGCCCGTTGTGCTTGAGCCATAGCTCGAGCTCGCCCTCTTTCTTGAAGATCCGGATATAGACCGGCGCGCCCATGTTGAAGCGCGCCGGCGGCTGATCGGGCTGGTTGAAGCTCCCTTCCGGCGCGGGGCGCAACACCGGTTCGGAGAGCGCCGCGACCTGCTGGGCCGGAGCGGAAGCCGCTGCGGGCGCCTGCGGCGTCGGGACCGCGGGCGCCGGATTTTTTTCGGTCGCCGGCTGCTCGGCCGGAGTGAGCGCAGCGAGCGAGCGCGGACGCGCCGGAGGAAGCGGCGCATCGATCCTGAGCGGCGCCGCGACGGCGGGGGCCGGCGGCCGTGTTTCCTGTGGCGGAGCCGCCTGCTGAAGCGGGGCGGCTTGCTGGGGCGGAGCCGCCTGCTGCAGTACGGGAAGCGCCGGGTTCTGAATCTGGGGAACCACGAGCGCCAGCGAGGCGGCGAGATCGCGGGGCCGCGACGGCGGCGCAGGCGCCGCGACGACGGCGGCGGGCGCTTCGGGCGCGGCGACGGCCGCGTTGGCCTGCGGCGCCGGAGCGCCCCCCTCCGCAGAGGGAGCCGCCAGCGGGCTCGAAAGCTCCACTGGCCGCGGCGGCGGCAGCGGAACCGAAAGGTCGGCGAGGTTCGCGGGACGCCTGGGCGGCAGCGGCGCGTCCGGCGCGGAAGGTTGTTGCTGCGCGGCAGGCGGTTCGGGAGCGGGAGAGACGAGGGGCTGGGCCGACAGGGGCTCCGGGTTCTCCGCCAGCGTCAGGCTCGGCCCGGGGGCCTCTTCCGAAGGGCGCGGCTGCGGCTCATGCGCCGCATGGCTGCGCAGATCGTGCAGGAAGGGCGCAGCCAGGCCGCCCCCGCCCCGCCAGCGAATCGGCGCCTGATTTGTCGTCGCAGCGATCTGGGCCTTCTGAGGATGCAACGCCGGGCGCGACGGAGCCTCCGCCAGGAAACGGATGACGAAGCCGCCGGAGAGAACGGTCGCGGCAGCCAGACCAGCGAGCAACGCCTTTTTACGCACCGGGGTCATTCACGATTGATCCAAATCCTTGAAAATGGAAACCCGACCAGAAAGCGCTTTTAAGGCGAACGTGCGATGGACGGCAAGAATCGCCGGGTGGGACAAAAACGCAGGCGCTGGCGGCGCTCGGCCTTGGAGCGCGTTCGGTCCGAACCCATCCGAACGCGCATCAAGGACCATTGAATCAGCATGTTCTTTTCCAAAAACCGCTTTGCGCATTTTGGGAACATGCTTCAGTGCCCGTCGAAAGCGATCAGGCTGCGGACCGGAACGCCCATGGCCTCGATTTTTCTAGCCCCGCCAAGATCTGGCAGATCGATCACGAAACAGGCCGCGACCACCTCGGCGCCCTGTTTCTGGAGCAGCCGGATCGCCCCCTGCGCGGTGCCACCGGTCGCGATCAGATCATCCACCAGAATGACCCGCTCGCCCTTCGTCACGGCGTCCTCGTGCATCTCCATCTCGTCGACGCCATATTCGAGCTCATAGGCGACGGCGACCGTCTTGTACGGGAGCTTACCCTTTTTCCGGATCGGAACGAAGCCGGCGGAAAGCTGATGCGCCACCGCGCCGCCCAATATGAAGCCCCTCGCCTCCATTCCCGCGACCTTGTCCATTTTCGATCCCGACCAGGGCTGAACCAGCTCGTCCACGGCGCGGCGGAACGCTTTGGCGTCCCCGAGCAGCGTGGTGATGTCGCGGAAAAGTATGCCCTTTTTCGGATAGTCGGGAATCGTGCGGATGGCGGCGGCGAGGGACATGAACGGAATACCTCCCAAAAAACTGTTTCCGCTTCTTAGCGCGCTTTCCTCCGGAACGGAATCTTGCGCGCGCCGAATCAACGGTTCGGAAGGCCCTGCCGCACGTTGAAGCCCGCCATCACCGCGTCGAGCTTTTTCAGCAGCTCGGGATCGCGGGCCTCCGGCGCGGTGAGAATGGCGTTGTCGAGCGCGCGGTCAGAACCCACCGGACAGGGCTCGTGCTCCTTGGGGAAATCCCGCAGCAGGCGGGAGAGCAGCCGGCTCGCGGCTTCCGCGTTCTTGCGCACCACCGCGATCACGGCGGCGACGTCGACGTTGTCGTGCTCGGGATGCCAGCAGTCGAAATCCGTCACCATCGCCACCGTGGCGTAGGAGATCTCCGCCTCCCGCGCGAGCTTGGCCTCCGGCAGCGCGGTCATGCCGATGACGTCGTAGCCGGCCGCCTTGTAGGTCAGCGACTCGGCGTAGGAGGAAAACTGCGGCCCTTCCATGCAAACATAGGTCCCCCCCGCCACGCAGGGGATGTTTTCTTTTTCGGCGGCTTCGAGCACCCGCGCCGAGAGCCTCGGCGCCACGGGATGCGCAAGCGAAACGTGAGCGACGCAGCCGTTGCCGAAGAAAGACGACTGACGACCGAAGGTGCGGTCGACGAACTGGTCCACCAGCACGAAAAGGCCGGGATAAAGCTCGGATTTGAACGAACCGCAGGCGGAGATCGAGACGATGTCCGTCACTCCCGCGCGTTTCAGCGCATCGATGTTGGCGCGGTAGTTTATCCCCGAGGGAGACAGCGCATGCCCCCGCCCGTGACGGGGCAGGAAGACCGCTTTGGTCCCTGCGATCTCGCCGAAGCGCAAAGCGTCCGAGGGCGCCCCCCAGGGAGTCTCCACCCGCCGTTCGCTCACATTTTCGAGCCCGGGAAGGTCGTACACTCCGGACCCTCCGATAATTCCCACAATCGCCGCCATGAGCCACCTTTTTCGATCGCGCCCGCCAGGGCCCTGCCTATAAATAAAACATTTTGCAGCTCCTTGGCCGCGGCGCAACAGAATCCGCGCGCGAACCACTGGATTTCCGGGGCTTTCTATTGCCTTACCGGCATAGTGCGACGCCGTTGGCCTACACCCGGAAGACGAGGACGGGGTTGCGCCAAAAAATGGCCTGTGTTACGGGACGCCCCCAATTGGAGCGAAGGCGTTGCAGCCTTTGTTCCGCATCCCGACCTCACCGTCGCCCAACCCTCCACGACGCGTCAAAGCCGCATTTCCGCGGCCTGGCGAGGAGCGGCCGAGCGACGCCGATCCGAGAGCAAAGCATCGTGGCTCAAGACGGAGTCGACCTTTCCGGCGTAGCAGGCCGCTACGCATTCGCCCTCTACGAACTGGCGTCCGAACAGCGCGCGACCGAAGAGGTCTCTCGCTCGCTCGCGGCGTTTCAGCGCCTGCTGGGCGAGAGCGCCGATCTGAGGCGTCTCGTCGCGAGCCCGGTTTTCACGGCCGCAGAGCAGGTCAAGGCGCTCGACGCCGTGCTGAGAGCCGCCGAGATCGGCGGCGTCGCCGCCAATTTCATCCGCCTCGTGGCGACGAAGCGCCGGCTCTTCGCGCTTCCCGACATCATCGCCGCCTTTCAGCGCCTCGACGAAAAAGCCAAGGGGCTCGTCAGCGCCGAAGCGATCGTCGCCGCGCCGCTGCGGCCCGACCACGAGAGCTCGCTGCGGCAGGCTCTCTCCGCCGCCACCGGCGGCAAGACAATCAATCTCAACGTCAAGACGGACCCGTCCATCGTCGGCGGCATCATCGTCAAACTCGGTTCGCGCATGGTCGACGCCTCGGTCAAGACCAAGCTCAACGCAATTCGCACACGCATGAAAGAGGTCGGCTGATGGTGGATATCCGCGCCGCAGAAATTTCCGCGATTCTCAAGAACGAAATCGCGAATTTCGGCAATGAAGCCCAGGTGACCGAGGTCGGTCAGGTGTTGTCCGTCGGCGACGGCATCGCTCGCGTTTACGGCCTCGACAACGTCCAGGCCGGCGAGACGGTCGAGTTCGAAAACGGCGTTCAGGGCATGGCTCTGAACCTCGAGACCGACAACGTCGGCGTCGTCATTTTCGGTTCCGACCGCGACATCAAGGAAGGCCAGACGGTCAAGCGCACCGGCGCCATCGTCGACGTTCCGGTCGGCCGCGAGCTGCTCGGACGCGTCGTCGACGCTCTCGGCAATCCGATCGACGGCAAGGGCCCGATCAAGGCCACGCAGCGCGCCCGCGTCGACGTGAAGGCCCCCGGCATCATTCCGCGCAAATCGGTCCACGAGCCGATGGCGACCGGCCTCAAGGCGGTCGACGCGCTGATCCCGATCGGCCGCGGCCAGCGCGAACTCATCATCGGCGACCGCCAGACCGGCAAGACCGCCATCGCGCTCGACACCATCCTCAACCAGAAGTCGCTCAACGAAGGCGACGACGAAAAGGCGAAGCTCTACTGCGTCTACGTCGCCATCGGCCAGAAGCGCTCCACCGTCGCCCAGTTCGTGAAGGTGCTGGAGGAACGCGGCGCGCTCGAATATTCGATCATCGTCGCGGCCACCGCTTCCGACGCTGCGCCGATGCAGTTCCTGGCCCCCTTCTCGGGCTGCGCCATGGGCGAGTTCTTCCGCGACAGCGGCAGCCATGCGGTCATCATCTATGACGACCTTTCCAAGCAGGCCGTCGCCTATCGCCAGATGTCGCTGCTGCTGCGCCGTCCCCCGGGACGCGAAGCCTATCCCGGCGACGTGTTCTATCTGCACTCCCGCCTGCTGGAGCGCGCGGCCAAGCTCAACGACGAGCGCGGCGCCGGCTCGCTCACCGCGCTGCCGGTCATCGAGACCCAGGCGAACGACGTGTCGGCCTATATTCCGACCAACGTCATCTCCATCACCGACGGTCAGATCTTCCTCGAGACCGATCTGTTCTACCAGGGCATCCGTCCGGCCGTGAACGTCGGCCTCTCGGTCTCCCGCGTCGGCTCCTCGGCCCAGACCAAGGCGACCAAGAAGGTCGCCGGCAAGATCAAGGGCGAGTTGGCGCAGTATCGCGAGATGGCCGCCTTCGCCCAGTTCGGCTCCGACCTCGACGCCGTGACCCAGCGCCTGCTCAACCGTGGCGCCCGCCTCACCGAGCTCCTGAAGCAGCCGCAGTTCTCGCCGCTGAAGATGGAAGAGCAGACCTGCGTGATCTACGCCGGCGTCAACGGCTATCTCGATCCGCTGCCCGTGAACCGGGTCCGCGCCTATGAGGACGGTCTGCTGGCTCTGCTGCGCAGCTCGCACGCTTCGCTCCTCGATGCGATCCGCGTGAGCAAGGATCTCTCGGACGACTCGGCTGCGAAGCTGAAGAGCGTGATCGAGGATTTCTCCAAGACCTTCGCCTGATCGGCCTGCGCCGCGCAAAGCGCGGCGCGACCCGCTTCAAAAAGTCTCGCGGCCTCCAGTCGCGAGCGTTTCCCGAAGTCTCGCGCTGTCCAAGCCGAGAGAACCTGAGCAAGAAGCTACGCCATGGCCTCGCTGAAGGATCTTCGAAACCGCATCTCTTCCGTCAAGGCGACGCAGAAGATCACCAAAGCCATGCAGATGGTTGCGGCTGCGAAACTGCGCCGCGCGCAAACGGCCGCCGAGGCCGCCCGCCCCTACGCCGAACGCATGGAGGCGGTGCTGGCCAATCTCGCCGGCGGCGTGACCTCCGGCGGCCCCCAGCTCCTTTCCGGAAACGGCAAGGACGACACCCATCTTCTCGTCGTCGCCACCGCCGAACGCGGTCTGTGCGGCGCCTTCAACTCCTCGATCGTGCGTCTCGCGCGCGAGCACATCGTCCGGCTTCAGGGCCAGGGCAAGACGGTCAAGATCCTCTGCGTCGGCAAGAAGGGCTACGACCAGCTTCGCCGGCAGTATGAGAAGGACATCATCGAGCTGATCGAACTGCGCGGATTGCGCCAGATCGGCTTCGACAACGCCGACCCAATCGGTAAAAAGATCATCCAGCTGTTCGAGGACGGCGCTTTCGACGTCGCGACGCTGTTTTTCTCCCAGTTCAAATCGGTCATCGCGCAGATCCCGACCGCGCTTCAGCTGATCCCGGCGCAGATTCCGTCGAACGAGAACCGTCCGGCGGCGACCGGCCCCCAGGCGTCCTACGAATATGAGCCGGGACAGGATGAAATCCTCTCCGAACTTCTGCCTCGCAATATCTCGGTGCAGATATTCCGCGGCCTGCTCGAAAACGCCGCCTCGGAACAGGGCGCCCGGATGAGCGCTATGGACAACGCGACGCGCAACGCCGGCGACATGATCAAACGGCAGACGACCCTCTACAACCGGTCGCGCCAGGCGATGATCACCAAGGAACTCATCGAAATCATTTCGGGCGCCGAGGCGCTCTGACGCAAACTGAACGAGGACGAAACATGTCGGCCAACAAGCCCACGGGGCGCATCACTCAGGTCATCGGCGCCGTCGTCGACGTGAAGTTCGACGGCCATCTGCCGGAAATTCTCAACGCGCTCGAGACCAACAACCAGGGCAACCGTCTGGTTCTCGAAGTCGCCCAGCATCTCGGTGAAAACTCCGTGCGCACCATCGCCATGGACACCTCCGAGGGTCTGACCCGCGGTCAGGAAGTGATCGACACCGGCGCCCCGATTTCCGTTCCGGTCGGCGACGAGTGCCTCGGCCGCATCATGAACGTCATCGGCGAGCCCGTCGACGAAGTCGGCCCGATCGTCACCGCCACCAGGCGCGCCATTCACCAGCCGGCTCCGTCCTATGCCGAGCAGGCGACCGAAGCCCAGATTCTCGTCACCGGCATCAAGGTGGTCGACCTCCTCGCGCCCTACGCCAAGGGCGGCAAGATCGGCCTGTTCGGCGGCGCGGGCGTCGGCAAGACCGTGCTCATCATGGAGCTCATCAACAACGTCGCCAAGGCGCACGGCGGTTATTCGGTGTTCGCCGGCGTCGGCGAGCGCACCCGTGAAGGCAACGACCTCTATCACGAAATGATCGAGGGCAACGTCAACAAGAAGCCCGAGAACGGCTCGACCGCCGGCTCCAAGGCCGCGCTGGTCTACGGCCAGATGAACGAGCCCCCGGGAGCCCGCATGCGCGTCGCGCTCTCGGGCTTGACCCTCGCCGAACATTTCCGCGACCAGGGCCAAGACGTGCTGTTCTTCGTCGACAACATCTTCCGCTTCACCCAGGCGGGTTCGGAAGTGTCGGCTCTGCTCGGCCGCATTCCTTCGGCGGTGGGCTATCAGCCGACGCTGGCGACCGACATGGGCGCCCTGCAGGAGCGCATCACCACCACGACCAAGGGCTCGATCACCTCGGTTCAGGCCATTTACGTTCCGGCCGACGACTTGACCGACCCGGCGCCGGCCACCTCCTTCGCCCACTTGGACGCGACCACCGTGCTGTCGCGCTCGATTGCGGAAAAGGGCATCTATCCGGCGGTCGATCCGCTCGACTCAACCTCGCGCATGCTCTCTCCGGCGGTCGTCGGCGAAGAGCATTACGAGATCGCCCGCAAGGTGCAGTCCACGCTGCAGCGCTATAAGGCGCTCCAGGACATCATCGCCATTCTCGGCATGGACGAGCTTTCGGAAGAAGACAAGCTCACCGTCGCGCGCGCCCGCAAGGTCGAGCGCTTCCTGTCGCAGCCGTTCCACGTCGCCGAAGTCTTCACCGGCGCGCCGGGCAAGCTGGTCGCGCTCGCCGACACGATCAAGGGCTTCAAGGGCCTCGTCAACGGTGACTACGATCACCTCCCCGAAGCCGCCTTTTACATGGTCGGAACCATCGAAGAGGCGATCGAAAAGGCCGCCAAGCTGGCCAAGGAAGCCGCCTAAAACCGCTCACGGTCTTTCCGGTTCGGATCGAGCCGGAAAGACACACAGGATTCTTCGTTTAATCGTGTTTTCTTCACGCGAAGCGACATCGGCTTTGCTCGAAAACACTCTGGCTTCGGCCTCGCCTCATCGCAGGCCGAAGCGTTTGAACTGCGCTGTCGGAGACAGACATGGCTGAATTTCACTTTGAACTCGTCTCTCCTGAGAAACTTCTGTTTTCGGGAGCGGTCGAGTCCGTTGTGGCGCCTGGCGCGGACGGGCAGTTCACAGTGCTCAAAGACCACGCGCCTTTGATGACCACGTTGCGGCCCGGCGTGGTCGTGATCAGCGGAGCCGGCAAGACGGAAAAGCTTTTCGTGCGCGGCGGCTTCGCCGATGTCGGCGCGAGCGGCTTCACGATCCTCGCCGAAACGGCCGTCTCAGTGGCGGACCTCGATGTCGCTGCGCTCGACGCCGACATCAAGAACGCCCGCGAGGATTTTGCGGACGCCAAGACCGACGAGGCGAAGATCGCCGCCAACGACAAGCTGACCCAGCTCCAGGAGCTGCGCGCGGCCGTCGGCGTCTGACCCCAAAAGACAAACGAACGAAAAAACGCGCCCCGAAAGGGCGCGTTTTTTTATGCGCTGCGTCTCCGAAGCGGCGAGCACGATCAGCTTCAAAGCGCAAAAAAAGCCCGCCCCTATCTGGGACGGGCCGGCTTTTTTGCCCTCAGTTATCGAGGAAGCTCCGCAGCTTGCGGCTGCGGCTCGGATGCTTGAGCTTGCGCAGCGCCTTCGCTTCGATCTGGCGGATGCGTTCGCGCGTCACCGAGAACTGCTGGCCGACTTCCTCCAGCGTGTGGTCGGTGTTCATGCCGATGCCGAAGCGCATGCGCAGCACGCGCTCCTCACGCGGCGTCAAGGAAGCCAGAACGCGCGTCGTCGTCTCGCGAAGGTTCGACTGGATCGCCGCTTCGATCGGCAGAACCGCGTTCTTGTCTTCGATGAAATCACCAAGATGCGAATCCTCTTCGTCGCCGATCGGCGTCTCGAGCGATATCGGCTCCTTGGCGATCTTGAGCACTTTCCGGACTTTTTCCAGCGGCATGGCGAGCTTTTCGGACAGCTCTTCCGGGGTCGGCTCGCGGCCGATCTCATGCAGCATCTGGCGCGAGGTGCGGACGATCTTGTTGATCGTCTCGATCATATGCACCGGAATGCGGATGGTGCGGGCCTGATCGGCGATCGAACGGGTGATCGCCTGCCTGATCCACCATGTAGCGTAGGTGGAAAATTTGTAGCCGCGGCGATATTCGAATTTGTCGACCGCTTTCATCAGGCCGATATTGCCCTCCTGGATGAGATCCAGGAACTGCAGCCCGCGATTGGTATATTTTTTGGCGATCGAGATCACGAGACGCAGATTGGCCTCGACCATTTCCTTCTTGGCCTGGCGCGCCTCGCGCTCGCCCTTCTGGACCATGTGCACGATCTTGCGGAACTCGGAGATCTCGAGCCCGGTCTCGGTCGCGAGCGCATGGATATCGGCGCGAAGATCCTTGATGCGGTCTTTTTCCTCGGCGACGAAATCCTTCCAGCCGCGCGAGCCGAGTTTCGCCACCCGGGCGATCCATTTGGGGTCGAGCTCGGAGCCGTGGAACTTTTCAAAAAATTCGTCGCGAGCGACTCCATGCGAATCCGCAAGGCGGAGAAGCTTGGTCTCGAAGCCGATCAGCCGCTTGTTGATGTCGTAGAGCTGCTCGACCAGCGCCTCGATGCGATTCTGGTTGAGCGAGAGAGATTTGACGTCCGCTACGATGTCCTTCTTGAGCGCCTTGTATTTGCGGTCCTGCGCCGGGGTCAGCGTCTCGTTCTTGAGGCGGTTCTCGACATTCTGGTCCTGCAGGCGGCGCAGCTTCTTATAGGCGTCGGCGATCCGCGCAAAGGTTTCCAGCACCTTCGGCTTCAGCTCGGCTTCCATCGCGGAGAGCGATACCGAATTTTCGAGATCGTCTTCTTCCTCGAAGGTTTCCTCGACGACCGGGGCCTCGTCGGAGAGGCCGGCCGGAGGCGTGCGCGGCGCCGTAGCGGGCGCAAGTCCCTCGGCCGGGGATTTGCCTGCGGATTTGCCGTCCGGTCCGGCGTAGGTGGCCTCGAGGTCGATGATGTCGCGAAGCAGAACCTTGCCCGCCTCGAGCTCCTCACGCCAGATGATGATGGCCTGGAAGGTGAGCGGGCTTTCGCAAAGCCCGGCGATCATCGCCTCCCTGCCCGCCTCTATGCGCTTGGCGATGGCGATTTCGCCCTCGCGCGACAGCAGCTCGACCGAACCCATTTCCCGCAGATACATACGGACGGGATCGTCGGTGCGATCGGTCGGCTCGGCGGTGCGCGTCGCGACCGCGGTCGAGCGCGAGGCCTCGACGATGTCGCCGCCTTCGGATTCTTCCTCTTCGGCGGCCTGCTCCTCCTCGGCGTCGTCGGATTCGTCGCCCTCGGTGACGGTGATGCCCATTTCCGAAAGCATGGAAATGACGTCCTCGATCTGGTCCGAAGAAAATTCTTCCGACGGCAGCACCGTGTTGAGCTCGCCATTGGTGACGAAGCCGCGCTTTTTGGCGAGTTTGATCATCCGCTTGACGGCGGCGTCATTCAGGTCGAGCAGCGGTCCGTCCATCGTTTCCGTGGCGACGGCCCCTTCCCCTTCGACCTTTTCCTCGTCTTTCTTGGCCATTCACTCGCTCCGAAACTGTCCGCGGATGGAAGCGCCGCATCTTGCGCGGCCGCCACGGACGGCATTCCTGACAAGGCCGCCCGACGAAGCCTCGTCAAGGGCGGCCCAAATTCGATTGGGGATGAGCCCTATTGAGCTCATCGACCCGCTGTGGTTCAACTAAGCGGACGAATCATGTTGTAAGACACTGGCTGGCCCCGCTTAAAGCGAACTTAACCATAGCCTCGCACACCCGCTAAAGAATACGGCCGGCGCGACCGGACATGGTTCCAAACCCTTCCAGGGCGGCTTCGGTTCCGTCGAGCGTCGATAATTCGGTCTGGATCTCCGCCAGCCTCGCGGCTTCCTCTTCGGTGGGATTTTCCGCAAGGCGCCCCATTATGCCGCGCAATTCCCTATTTAACGCCCAAACCCTGCGATGCAAGCTTAAAACTTGCCGCAAAGTGACCTCGGCGTCGGCGCTCGCCGCCTCCGGCTGGACGCTCCAGAGATTGGCGTGAGCCTCCATGCGCCTCAAGCGGGCGAGAAAAGGTTCGAGCCCCGCTTCCGCAATGGCTTCGGCGATGTCGCCTCCCGTTCCCTCCTCTCCGAAGGCCGGACTGGAGACGCAACGCGCCATCAGGTCGCGCAGTTCATTCGCCTCCGGCGATTCCAGCTCCAGAGACGCGAGATCTTCGATGTGATCGGCGAGGAGCTCCGGGTGATTGATCAAAATAAGCAGAATCAGGCATTCGCGTGGCGAAACCTCCGGCCTTACGCCCTTGAAAAGGGGAGAATTCGCCAGCGACGCGCCGATCTGCACCGGGCCGGACACGCCGCCGTCCCGCCCCTGGAAAGCGCTTCCGCCGCGATTGGCTCGAAAATTCTGGCGAGCTTCCGGCGCTCGGGGGCGACGGTTCGCTGCGCCGGCGGCGCGCAGCAAATGAAAAAGCCGGTCGGAAAGCTCCCGCCCATAGTAACGCCGCAGCGTCTGGTCGGCGATCTGGCTGGTTAGTTCCTGAAAGCGCCGTTCCAGCGCCGCGCGCCGCTCCGGCGTATCGAGGGTGCGGCCCTCGATTTCACGCCGCCACAGCAGTTCGACCAGCGGCAAGGGCGCTCTCAAGGCGCCCGCCAGGGCTTCCGGGCCATGGGCGCGCAGCAGCTCGTCGGGGTCCTGCCCGTCGGGCAGCAAGACAAAGCGCAGCGTCTTGCCGGGCGCGATATGAGGCAAAGCCGTGTCGACGGCGCGGTAGGCCGCCTTGAGCCCGGCCTTGTCGCCGTCGAAACAGAGAATGGGCTCCTCGGCCATGCGCCAGAGCAGCGCGCATTGTTCCGCCGTGAGCGCGGTGCCGAGCGGCGCGACCGTCTGGGGAAAGCCCGCCTCGGTCATGGCGATGACGTCGACATAGCCCTCGACCGCGATGACGGCTCCCGCATCATGCGCCGCCTTGCGGGCGTTGTGCAGATTGTAGAGCGTCTCGCCCTTATGGAAGAGAGGCGTTTCCGGCGAGTTCAGATATTTCGCCTGGGCCTCCTTCTCCAGCGCCCGGCCGCCGAAGGCGATGACCTTGCCGGCGCGATCCTGGATCGGGAACATCACCCGGTTGCGAAAACGGTCATAGGGCACGGCGATATCCTCGCCATGGATCAACAACCCGCCCTCGATCATCTGTTCGACGCTGGCGCCCCTGGCGGCGAGAGCGTCACGCAGCCCGTGACGATCCGGAGGCGCATAGCCGATGCCGAAAAGCGCCTGCATCTTCCCTGAAATCTTGCGGCGATCGAGATAGTCCCTGGCCTCGCGCCCCTTGGGCTCCTTGAGCTGCTTCCTGAAATAATCGGCCGCCCATTCCATGACCTCGGTCAGGGAGGCCCGTTTGCGCTCGCTCTCGCGCTGCTCCGGGCTCTCCACCGGCAGCGGAAGGCCGGCCATGGCGGCGAGGCGCTCGACGGCCTCGGGAAAGGAAATCCCCTCGGTCTCCATCAGGAAGGCGATGGCGTCTCCATGCTTGCCCGAAGAGAAATCATGGAAGAAACCCTTTTGATCATTGACGTAGAAGGAGGGCGTCTTCTCGGCGTTGAAGGGCGAGAGACCCCGCCACTCGCGTCCCTCTTTCCTGAGCTTGACCTTTTGACGCACCACTTCCGAGACGGGAACCCGCGCCCGAATTTCGTCCAGGAAGGAAGGTGTAAAACGCATTGGGCTTCTTAGCACGCCTGTATGGTTGGGACAGGCCCAGGCGCCGAGCTTGACGGCGACCCGCCGTCAATTCAAGAAATCGCTTTGATCAAACCCTCGGCCCCGCCGGAAAAATCACCTTTGAGGAGCACCATGACCGCCAGCCCCTGCATCGGCGTCTGCCAGATCGAGCCGTCCAGCGGGCTTTGCCTCGGCTGCGCACGCTCGCTACAGGAAATCGGCCGCTGGCGCGACGCCTCCGAGCTGGAGCGCAAGAGAATCAGCGCGGAGCTTCCTGCGAGAAAAGCGCGGCTGCCCGAACCTCCCGCACAAGGGCGGGTCACGCAGCGGCGAAGCTGATGCTCGAAGGCGAAGTGACGACACTCGGCTTCTTAAGGGGCGTGATTTTCTGCACTGCGCTTATGACGGAACTTATACGCCGCAAAGCATAGTGTTCCTTATTACCCCTTTCCCCCAGCACACTTGCACACGCTCCCGAAAAAGGCTCTTGACTCGAGGGGGCGTATATACACAAGCGCCATATCTCAGATCGGATCGGATCGGATCGGGACAACGAATTTCGCTGGATAGCCCTCGGCAAGGCGCAGGAGTGCATTATCGCGGTGATTTATACGGAACGCGAAGGACGCATCCGCATCATCTCCGCCCGAATGGCGAGGACCAAAGAACGTGAAATCTTCCACCAACGCATCCGCGACACATCCTGAAAGGCACAGGCAGGACGCGTCGCAAATGCAAAAAAGCGACGCCGAAATCGAGGCCGCAATGGCGAGCGATCCCGACTGGGCCGGGATCGAACCTATCGACTGGACCAAGGCCGAGGTGGTGACGCCGCCCAAAAAGCAGGCGATTTCGATCCGCCTCGACGAAGACCTCATCGGATTCTTCAAGGCGGAAGGCCCCGGCTATCAGAGCCGCATCAACGCGGTCCTGCGCGCCTATATGAAGGAGCGCAGGGCGCGCTAACCCTCACGCCCTCGCCGCCTTCAGCCCGCGATCGAGATCGGCCAAAATGTCGTCGATGTGCTCGAGCCCGATGGAAAGCCGCACATAGCCTTCCGTCACGCCGCTCGCGCGCTGGGCCTCCGGCGTAAGCTGGGAATGGGTCGTCGTCGCCGGGTGGATGGCGAGACTGCGCGCGTCGCCGATATTGGCGACGTGATAGAACATCGTCAGCGCGTCGATGAAGCGGCGTCCCGCCTCCAACCCGCCCTCGAGCTCGAAGCCGAGCAGCGAACCATAGCCGCCCTTGAGATATTTTTCGGCCCGCGCCCGCGCCTCCCCGCTCTGGCGCGAGGGATGAATAACCTTGGTCACTTCGGGGCGCTCGGCCAGGAAATCCGCGACCGCCTTGGCGTTCTGCACATGGCGTTCCATGCGCAGCGTCAGCGTCTCTATGCCCTGCAGCGTCATAAAAGCGTTGAAAGGCGACATCGCCGCGCCGAGGTCGCGCAGCAGGGTCGTGCGGGCCTTGATCACATAGGCGATGGGACCGAGCGGCTTGACCGCTTCGACCCACATCGCCCCATGATAGGACGGGTCCGGCGTATTGAGCGCGGGCTGGCGCTCGGGGAATTTTTCCCAGTCGAAATTGCCGCCGTCGATGATGGCGCCGCCGATCGAGGTGCCGTGGCCGCCTAGGAATTTGGTGGTGGAATAGACCACAACAGCCGCGCCATGATCGAAGGGGCGCGCCAGAATCGGCGCCGCAGTGTTGTCCATGATCAGCGGCACGCCAAACTCGCGCCCGATCGCCGCGACCTCGGCGATGGGAAACACGGCGAGTTTTGGATTGGGCAGCGTCTCGGCGTAATAGGCCCTGGTTTTGGCGTCGGTGGCGTGGCGGAAATTCTCCGGATCCGCCGGATCGACGAAACGAACCTCTATGCCCTGATCCTTGAGCGTATTGGCGAAGAGATTATAGGTGCCGCCGTAAAGATCGGTGGAAGAGACGATATTGTCGCCGACGCGGGCGAGGTTCTGCACGGCGAAAGCCGATGCCGCCTGGCCCGAGGCGAGCGCGAGCGCCGCCGCCCCGCCTTCGAGCGCAGCGAGACGCTCCTCCAGCACGCCGGTGGTGGGATTGCCGATGCGGGTGTAGATCTGGCCCATCTCCTTCAGCGCGAAGAGATTGGCGGCGTGTTCGGCGTCGCGGAACTGATAGCTGGTGGTCTGATAGATCGGAACGGCGACGGCGCCATTGGTCGCGTCGGCCCGCCATCCGGCGTGCAATTGCAGCGTTTCGGGATGTTTGGTTTCAACAGCCATCGTTGGGTCTTTTCGCTTTGATCGGAGTCATTGGAAAGCCGGCGGGCTTTGTCGGACAGCGCTGCAACGCTTCGATGCGGCGCTCCGCCAGCTTAACGCCGATCCTGCGGCGCTGAAAACATGCGCCGATCACAAATCGAGCAATTGCCTGTCCGGCGTGCGGCTAATTTCGCCCGGCGCAGGCGAGCGCAAAGGCGTATTCCAAGGCGATTTCGTCGAGCCGCTCGAACCGCCCCGAGGCCCCGGCGTGGCCGGCGCTCATCTGGGTGTGCAGCAATATGGGCCCGCCGCCGGTCATGACGGCGCGCAGGCGCTGCACCCATTTCATGGGCTCCCAATAGGTCACGCGCGGATCGGTGAGGCCCGCGAGCGCCAGAATCGGCGGGTATTGCTGCGGCTTCACATTGTCGTAAGGGGAATAGGAAGCGAGCCGGTCGAAGGCCGCTTCGTCGGCGATCGGATTTCCCCATTCCAGCCATTCCGGCGGCGTCAGCGGAAGGTCGTCGCGCAGCATGGTGTTGAGCACGTCGACGAAGGGCACCCCGGCCAACACTCCCGCGAAAAGCTCGGGCGCCATATTGGCGACAGCGCCCATCAGCATGCCGCCGGCGCTGGCCCCTTGCGCGACGATCTCGCCTTCACGCGTGTAGCCGGTTTCGACCAGATGGCGCGCGCAGGTCAGAAAATCGGTAAAGCTGTTGGTCTTGAATTCCAGCTTGCCCTTTTCGTACCAGTTCCAGCCCTTGTCCGCGCCCCCGCGCGTATGGGCGAAGGCATAGACCAGGCCGCGGTCGACCAGCGACAGGACATCGGAGTCGAAGGCCGCCGACAGAGCGTGGCCATAGGCGCCGTACCCATAGAGCAGGAGCGGCGCGCCAGCCCCGCCGGGTTTGAAATCGGCCCGGTGCAGCAGCGTGATCGGCACGGTTTGCCCGTCGTCCGCCTTGGCGAAAAGGCGCCGGGTCACATAGTTCTCGGGGTTATGGCCGCTCGGGATTTCCTCGCGCTTGCGCAGGCTGCGCTCGCGGCTGTCCATGTCGTAATCATAGGTTTCGGTCGGCGTCGTCATCGACGAATAGGCGAAACGCAAAGTGCTCGTATCGAATTCGAGGCCGGTCTGGAGATAGAGCGCATAGGCCTCTTCCTCGAAGGCCACCGCATGTTCCTCCCCGCTGAGGAGATTGCGGATCACGATGCGCGGCAAGGAATTCTCCCGCTCGACCCAGGCGAGATGGCGCGCATAGACGGTGGCGATCACGATCATCCGCCCGGGGCGATGCGGCACTGTTGGGCGCCAGTGGTCCCGAGTGGTCGAATCGAGAGGCGCGGCGAAAATCGCGAAGTCGTCGGCGCCGTCCGCATTGCTGTGGATATACAGAAGATCGTCATGCGGCTCGACGTCATAGCGCAGGCGCGCTTCGCGCGGCGCGATGCGACGCGGCTTCACGCCTGCGTCGCGAAGGTCGATCAGATGGCATTCGCTGGCGTCGTGGCCATGAATCGAAACTACGGCGAAACGGCCGCAACGGCTCTCGCGCAAAGAGACGAACCAGGCGGGGTCCGTCTCAGCGAGAACGAGTTCGTCCTCAGAGGGATCAGCGCCGAGGACATGGCGGAAGACCTCCGCCGTGCGGTGGTTTTCGTCGACCCTGACGTAATAGAAGCTCTTCGAATCCCGGCTCCAGACGATGGTCCCGTCGGTTTCCTCGACTATATCGGGGCGGTCGGCGGCGTCGCCGATGGCGCGGGTGCGGATAGAATAGAGTTCGGAGCCCTTGTCGTCGACGCTCCAGCCGATCTGCGCGTGATCGGGCGCATGGGCGCTTTCGGCGATATCGAAAAATTCGGCGTCTCTGGCGAGTTCGTCGCCGTCGAGCAGGATCTCTTCCTTCCCGCCGCTGCGCGGTGTTCGGCAATAGAGCGGATGCTCCCCGCCCTCGCGATAGCGTTCGTAATAGGAGAAAACTCCGTCGGGCCACGGAACTTCGGAATCGTCTTCCTTGATGCGCCCCCGCATCTCCGCGACCAGGGTCCGCCTCAATTGCGTGAGCGGTTCCAGGACGCGGTCGCAATAAGCGTTTTCGTCCGTCAGCAGCTTCACGATTTCATCCGGCAGCGCTTCGGGATCGCGCAGCACCTCGCGCCAGTTCTCGGCGGCGAGCCACTGGTAGGGATCCTCCAGCGTCCTGCCGTGGCAGGAGCGCAGCGTCGGGCGGCGTTCGGCCTGCGGCGGGATTGCATCCACGGCGCCGAACCCCGAGCGGATCGGGGCGGCGGTTCCATCGCGGTCGTTCATTTTTCCTCCGCCGATCATGATCTTCGCACTTTGCGGCGAAGCTCCGCTCGGCGCCGCGTTCCGTGAATGGAAAGCTCGGCGCGACAGGCGCCGGCGCTATTTCTCTTGCGCGAGTCGCTTGATCGCTTCGAGCGCGAGCGGGTTCAACCCGTCGCCGCCGTGAGCGACGTGCTCGAGGATGTTCGCGCGCATGCGGGGGTCCCAGAATCTCTGGATGTGGTCCACTATTCCTGCGGCCCTGTCGTTGGACTTTTGCGAGCCGAAAAAATCGCCTATCTGGTTCGCCATTTTGACCAGTGTATCGACCGAGCTATGCGACGACATGTAGGTGAGCCTGTTCGAGAATGCGGGATGGATGGGTGAAGACTTCAAAGTCGCGCCCTCGCATTACAGCGACGAGCGTTATGCCGCAAGCGTCCGCCGTGCGCACGGCGAGCGCGGTGGGCGCGGAAATGGCGGCGATGATCGAAGCGCCGATGCGGGACGCCTTTTGCACGAGCTCCACCGAGACCCGGCTCGTCATCAGAATGACGCCCGAGCCGCCGGCGACGCCGCGGCGGGCCAGCGCCCCGGCGAGCTTGTCGAGGGCGTTGTGGCGTCCGACATCCTCGCGCAGCAGCAAATCCCCCGTTTCCGGGATCCAGAAGGCGGCGGCGTGCACCGCGCGCGTCTGCTGGTTGAGCTTCTGCAATCCGGGAAGCCGATCCATCGCCCCGATGAGGCCGATCGATGTTGTCTGCAGAGAGCTTTCCACCTTTGAGGGCGGGCGGCAGGCCTGCTCGAGACTCTCGATCCCGCAGAGACCGCAGCCGGTCGGACCGGCCATGGTGCGTCTGCGCTGGGCATAGTCTTTTTGCCGTTCGCCAGGCAGCCAGCTTCGAAGCTCGACGCCGAGGTCGCTCGCTACGATTTCGACGTCGAGGCTTTGGCCGGGGTCCAGCAGGCCCTCGGCTATGGCGAAACCCACCGCGAAATCTTGGAGATCCGCGGGGGTCGCCATCATGACGGCATGGGTGGTTCCCCCGAAGGTGAACGCGATCGGCGTTTCCTCCGGGATCAACCTCGTCGCCTCTGCGGTCGCTTCATTGCGACGCGCGAGGCATGACGCTTCGACGACAGGCGCCGGGACGACCTCGGTCATTCCGCGGCGTCGATGGCGCCCGCTATGCGACGGCTCCTCTCGGAGAGTTCGCGGTATTTTTCCTGCCATTCGGTCGGGCCGTTGGAGGCCGAAACCTGAACGGCCGTGACCTTGTATTCGGGACAATTGGTCGCCCAGTCGGAATTGTCCGTGGTGATCACATTGGCCTGAGTCACGGGATGATGGAAGGTGGTGTAGACCACGCCAGGCGCTACGCGGTCGGTGATCTGCGCGCGCAGCGAAGCCTCTCCCACGCGGCTCTGCACCTTCACCCAGTCCCCGTCCTTCACGCCCCGATTTTCGGCGTCGTGCGGATGGATTTCCAGGACGTCCTCGGGGTGCCACTCGCTGTTGTGAGTGCGCCGCGTCTGCGCGCCCACGTTATATTGCGAGAGGATGCGGCCGGTGGTCAGCAGCAGCGGGAAGCGCGGCCCCGTCTTTTCGTCGGTCGGCACATATTCGGTGATGACGAACTTGCCCTTGCCGCGCGCGAAGCCGTTGATGTGCATGATCGGCACGCCATGCGGATTCTCGTCGTTGCAGGGCCATTGCACCGAGCCTTCTTCGTCGAGCTTGGCGAAGGACACGCCCCTGAAGCTCGGCGTCACCCGCGCGATCTCGTCCATGATCTGGCCGGGATGGTCGTAGTTCCAGTCGAGGCCCAGAGCCTTGGCGATGAGCTGGGTGATTTCCCAGTCGCCGTAGCCGTTCTTGGGACTCATCACCTTCCGCACCAGCTGGATGCGGCGCTCGGCGTTGGTGAAAGTGCCGTCCTTCTCGAGGAAGCTCGCGCCCGGCAGGAAGACATGGGCGTAATTCGCCGTCTCGACCAGGAAGAGGTCCTGCACCACCACCAGCTCCATCGCGGCGAGGCCGGCGGAGACATGGGTTGTGTCGGGGTCGGACTGAAGGATGTCCTCGCCCTGCACATAGAGGCCCTTGAAGGTTCCGTCCACCGCCGCGTCGAACATGTTCGGGATACGCAGGCCGGGCTCGGGATCCAGCGTGACGCCCCATTCCGCCTCGAAAGCAGCGCGGGCCTTTTCGCCGGAAATATGCTGGTAGCCCGGCAGCTCATGGGGGAAAGAACCCATGTCGCAGGAGCCCTGCACATTGTTCTGGCCGCGCAGCGGATTGACGCCGACGCCGCGGCGGCCGAGGTTGCCGGTCGCCATCGCCAGATTGGCGATGCCCATGACCGTGGTCGAGCCCTGGCTGTGCTCGGTCACGCCGAGGCCGTAGTAGATCGCGGCGTTGCCGCCGGTGGCGTAGAGACGCGCGGCGGCGCGGATGTCAGCGGCGGGAACGCCGGTGAGCTTCTCCACAGCCTCGGGGCTGTTGCGCTCCTCCGCGACGAATGCGGCCCAGTCCTGATACTCGTCCCAATCGCAGCGTTCGCGCACATAGGCTTCGTTGGCGAGGCCTTCCGTGACGATGACATGGGCGAGCGCAGTGACGATGGCGACGTTCGTTCCGGGCTTGAGCGCCAGATGATAGTCGGCCTTGATATGGGGCGACTTCACGAGGTCGGTGCGGCGCGGATCGACCACGATCAGCTTCGCGCCCTCGCGCAGACGTTTTTTCATGCGCGAACCGAACACCGGATGGGCGTCGGTCGGATTGGCGCCGATCACCACGATGACGTCGGAGTCGTCGACCGAGTCGAAATCCTGCGTGCCCGCCGAGGTGCCGAAAGCCTGATTGAGGCCGTAGCCGGTGGGCGAATGGCAGACGCGGGCGCAGGTGTCGGTGTTGTTGTTGCCGAAGCCGGCGCGCGTCAGTTTCTGGACGAGATAGCTTTCCTCGTTGGTGCAGCGCGACGAGGTGATGACGCCGACCGAGTTCTTGCCGTATTTGGCTTGGATTTCCTTGAACCGCCTTGCGGTGAAGGCGATCGCCTCCTCCCAGGAGACCACCCGCCAGGGCTCGTCGATCGTGTCGCGGATCATCGGATTGAGGATGCGCTCGCGATGCAAGGCGTAGCCATAGGCGAAACGGCCCTTGATGCAGCTGTGGCCGTGATTGGCCTTGCCGTCCTTCCAGGGGACCATGCGCACGATTTCCTCGCCGCGCATTTCGGCCTTGAAGGTGCAGCCGACGCCGCAATAGGCGCAGGTGGTGACGGCGGAATGCTCGGGCTGGCCGACCTCGATCACCGTCTTTTCTGTCAGGGTGGCGGTCGGGCAGGCCTGCACGCAGGCGCCGCAGGACACGCATTCCGACTCCATGAAGGCTTCGTCCATGCCGGGCGACACGCGGCTGGAGAAGCCGCGCCCGCTGATCGTCAGGGCGAAGGTGCCTTGCACCTCCTCGCAGGCGCGTACGCAGCGATTGCATACGATGCACTTGGAGGGATCATAGGTGAAATAGGGGTTCGATTCGTCCTTCGGCTTCCAGTTGAAATTGGCCGAGCCGTCGTTGCGGGCGAACACATGGTTGGAGCCGTCGTAGCCGTAACGCACGTCGCGCAGGCCGACCGCGCCCGCCATGGTCTGCAGCTCGCAGTCGCCATTGGCGGCGCAGGTCAGACAATCGAGCGGATGGTCGGAGATATAAAGCTCCATCACGCCGCGGCGGATCGCCTTGAGCCGGGGGGTCTGGGTATGGACCACCATGCCGGGAGAGACCGGCGTCGTGCAGGAGGCCGGGGTGCCGTTGCGCCCTTCGACCTCGATGACGCAAAGGCGGCAGGAGCCGAAGGCCTTGATGCTGTCCGTAGCGCAGAGCTTCGGGATTTCGGTCCCGATCTCCATTGCGGCGCGCATGACCGAAGTGCCCTCGGGCACAGTGACGGAGAGGCCGTCGATCGTAAGCGTCACTTCCTTGGACGACTTAGATTGAGGGGTTCCGTAATCGATTTCCTTGATCAAGCTCATGGTCAGCACCTCACTCGGCAGCGGCTTCAAGGGCCGGCTTTTGGAAGTCTTCCGGAAAATGACGCAATGCGCTTTCCACCGGATAGGGAGCGAACCCTCCCAGCGCGCACAGCGAACCAAATTTCATCGTGTTGCACAGATCCTTGAGCAGATCGATATTGCTCGCGACGTTCTCGCCCGCGCGGATCTTGTCGATGGTCTCGACGCCGCGGGTCGATCCGATGCGGCAGGGCGTGCACTTGCCGCAACTTTCTACGGCGCAGAACTCCATGCCGAAGCGGGCCATCCACGACATGTCGACCGTGTCGTCGAAAACGACGAGGCCGCCGTGGCCGATCAGGCTGTCGACCTTGGTGTAAGCCTCATAGTCGAAAGGCGTGTCGAATAGCGAAACCGGGACATAGGCTCCGAGCGGACCGCCGACCTGCACGGCCTTTACCGGCCGCCCCGACAGCGTGCCGCCGCCGATGTCGTTGACGATCTCGCTGAGCTTGAGGCCGAAAGGCGCCTCGAACAACCCGCCAAATTTGACGTTGCCGGCGATCTGCAGCGGAATAGTGCCGCGCGAACGGTCCATGCCGTAGGACGCATAGGCGGCGCCGCCGTCCTCGAGAATCATCGGCGCGGTCGCGATGGACAGGACGTTGTTGACCACCGTCGGCTTGCCGAACAGGCCTTCGAAAGCCGGGAACGGCGGCTTGGCGCGCACGATGCCGCGCTTGCCTTCGAGGCTTTCGAGCAGCGAGGTTTCCTCGCCGCAAACATAGGCGCCGGCGGCGATGCGCACTTCGACGTCGAAAGCGAAATCATTGGAGCCGTTCACCTTCGGCCCCAGCCAGCCGGCCGCGCGCGCGAGCTCCACCGCCTTACCGAGAACCTTGGCGGTCTGCGGATATTCGACGCGCAGATAGACATAGCCCTTGTCGGCGCCGATGGCGTGGCCGCAAATGATCATGCCCTCGATCAGCGAGAAGGGATCGCCTTCCATGATCATGCGGTCGGCGAATGTGCCTGAGTCGCCCTCATCCGCGTTGACCACCACATATTTGCGGTCGGCCTTGCAGTCGTGGACGGTCTTCCACTTGATCCCGACCGGAAAACCGGCGCCGCCGCGGCCGCGCAGGCCGGAAGTGGCGATTTCCTCGATCGTCTTCTCGGGGCCGATGGCGAAAGCGCGGGCGAGACCCCTGAAGCCGCCATGCGCGATATATTCATCCAGCGACAGCGCGTCGATGACGCCGCAGCGCTTGAAAGTGATGCGCTTCTGGCGCTTCCAGTAGGGGTGCTCCTCGACCTTGCCGATGGAGGATGAATGCGCGCCGCCGAAGAGAAAACCGGCATCGAAAAGCGCCGGCACATCGGACGGCTTCACATTGCCGTAGCCGACGCGGCCTTCCGTCGTCTCGACCTCGACGAGGGGCTCCAGCCACAAAAGACCGCGCGAGCCGTTGCGCACGATCTGAACATTGACGCCGCGCAGGGCGGCTTCCTTTTCGATCGCGGCGACGACGCGCTCGGCGCCCATCGCCTGCGCCGCGAAATCCAGCGGGACGTAAACCTTCGTCATTTGTTTTGCGCCTCCGCGGCGATCTCATTGAGGCGTTCGGCGTCCACCCATCCCATCGGCTCGTCGTCGTAGAGGGCGGAAGGACTGTGAGCGCAAAGGCCGAGGCAATAGATCGGCTCGACCGTCAGCGCGCCGTCGGGGGTCGTCTGGCCCCATTCGATCTTCAGCTGCGCGAGAAAATCACGCGCGAGCTTTTCGGCGCCGAGGGACTGACAGGCTTCCGCGCGGCAGATCTTCAGGACATGGCGGCCGTGTGGCTCGCGGTTGAACTCGTGATAGAAGGTGACGACGCCATGCATTTCCGCCCGGGAGACGTTCAAGGCGTCCGCAATCAGCGGCACCGCGGCCTCGGGCACGTAGCCGAATTCTTTTTTCACGGCGTGGAGAATCGGCAATGCGGGACCTTCCAACCCGAGATGGGCGGAGATGATCTCCTGCGCCCGGGCGGCGTCCCACGGCACTCCTGCGGACATTTCATTCCCTCGACATCTTAGCCTTAGCGGTTGCGAAATCCGCCATTTTCCTTATTATTATGACAGTGCAGCAAAAGCCGCGCCCGATCAATAGACTTGAATCGTGGAACGATAGGCGTTCCCTATCAAGCCTGTCAGGGCTTTGTTATCAACCCTTTTGCACCAGCAACGGGGCTAGCCTCTTCGCCTCCGCCAGCAGGGCCGCCACCTGGGGAATCATCGGATCGCGGTTGGGAACCACCAGTCCGATCTGATGCACGGCTTCCGGCGCTATGATCGGAATGGAGCGCAGCGCGCCGCCGATGCCGAGCGTTTCCGCGAGTTTCTCGGGCATGATGGTGGCCCATCGTCCGGCCTTCACCTGCTCGAAAAGCAGCAGGACCGAATTCGACTCCATCACGGGCTCGATCGCGCCGCCCGCCTCGCCGACCAGAGCCTCGACGATCCGGCGATTCTGCATGTCCGGGGTGAGCAGGCAGAGCGGGATGCTCCCGACATCCGCCCATGTCACGGTTTCCCGATCGGCCAGCGGATTGCCTGCGACCGTCAGCAGGCGATAGCGCTCGGCGTAAAGAGGCGTCGAGCGCACGCGCCCCAAAGGCTCGTTGTCGAGATAGGTGAGCCCCGCGTCTATATCGAGATTGTCCATCATCGTCAGTATTTCGGACGAGGACGCCGAGAGCGCCTTGAATCGCACGCCGGGGTGCTTTTCGAGATAAGGGCCCGCGAGAGCGGAAAGAATGCCGACGGCGGTCGGGATGACGGCGATCTTGAGCTGGCCTGAAAGCCCTTCGCGCAGGTTCCGCACCTCCAGCCGCATCGCCCGCGCGTCCGCGACGATGCGCTTCGCCCACACCAGCACGCGCTCGCCTTCCGCGGTCAGGCCGTGGAAACGGGAGGACCGGTTGACCAGCAGGACGCCGAGCATGTCCTCGAGCTGCTTTATTCCGGCCGAGAGCGTGGGCTGCGTAACGCCGCAAAGCTCCGCCGCGCGCGAGAAACTGCGTTCCTTCGCGACGGTGATAAAAAATTCCAGTTTGTCGATCACCGCAGTCTTCACCTCAGAGCGCAGCTTCCAGCACAAGAAATAGCATGGAATCAGCCTAAAAGAGGCTAAAAAGGGGCCGTCCGATCGAGAAAATCGCGGCTGGGCACGCCTTTGCCGCATTTGCGGTGGAGTTTGAACCCGCGCGCTTTGCCCTTTATCCTTGTCTCACGGCGACGAGATTTCGCGCGGAAACCGAGAAGAGAAGACATCGGATGCGTCCATTGGTTAATCGCGTTTTCACCGGAGCCCTCGCCGCAGGCGCGGCGCTTACGGCCTGTTTGGCTGCTCCCGCGCGCGCCACGCCCTCGATCGTGGTGGATGTCGCCAGCGGACAGATCCTCGAGCAGGATCAGGCCACGGCCGTCTGGTATCCGGCGTCCGTGACCAAATTGATGACCGTCTATGTGGCGCTCGACGCGGTGCGGCAAAACCGCCTGACGATGGACACGCCTCTGGTCGTCTCGGCCCGGGCCGCGAGGATGGCGCCCTCGAAAATGGGATTCAGACCAGGGTCGGAGGTCACTCTCCGCAACGCCCTCATCATGCTGATGGTGAAATCCGCCAACGACGTCGCCGTCACCATCGCCGAAGGCGTTTCCGGCTCGGTCGAGGCTTTCGCCGACGAAATGAACAAGGCTTCGGCGACGCTCGGCATGCGGGAGTCGCATTGGGTCAACCCCAACGGCCTGCCGGACGACCGCCATGTCACCTCCGCGCGCGACCTCGCGATGCTGGCGCGGGCCCTGCTTCTGCAATTTCCCGAATCCGCCGAACTCTACAATGTCGGCGCCATGCAGTTCGCCGGCCAGATCGTGCCCAACCACAACGGAATGCTGGGCCGCTATCCGGGAGCCGACGGCATGAAGACCGGCTTCACCTGCCCCGCCGGCTATAATCTCGTGGCCTCGGCCACCCATGGCGGCCAGAAGCTCATCGCCGTGGTCCTGGGAGCGCCGTCGCCGGGAGCCCGCACCGCCAAAGCCGCGTCCCTGCTCGATCGCGCGTTCCAGACGGGTTCGCCCATGGGAACGCCGGAGGCGCTGCCGGGCTTCGGTCCGGGCGGGACCGCCCCGAACATGCGGGATTCCGTCTGCCGCCATCGCGCCAAGGCCAATGAGGAATTTCTGGCCGAGGTCGAGGACATGTCGATACCGATCACCGCGCCGCCGACCGGCAACGCCGTGGTCGACGCCCTGGCCGGCGGCCAGCAGCATGTGAGCGTCAAGGATCTCGCCCGTTTGCCGCGCCCGCAATTCCAGCCCGTGCCGGTCTTCGCCGGCCGCGCGCCCGGCTATCAGGGACCCGTTGCGCGAGCCCGGCCCGCCGGCGTCGCGATCGGAGCGGATGCGGAGGTCGCCGCCTACTCCTCGGATAAAAACGAGGCGGCGGGGGCTTCGCCGATCTCGCGCGCCGCCCCGGACGCGAAGCCTCTGCGCGGCCACGGCCGCCATGGCAAGGCGCAACTCGCCAAGGCGGCCAAAGCTGAACCCGCCGCGGGCGCCGAGGAACCGGAGAAGACCCCACAGGCGAAGCCGCCCGCCGGAAAGAGCGCCTCCGGCAAAGGCAAAGCCGGCGCGAAAACCGCTGCGGCGAAACCCGCCCACCATGCGGAAAAGCCCGCCGCCGCGACAGCCGAAAAACACGCCGCCAAGGCCAAGTCCAAAAACGCCGCCAAGGGCCATCACGCCGCCGCGGGCGCCAAGGGGCATGACAACGCCGCGGCAGGCAATGCGGAGGCCGGCGACGCCCGATGAACGCCGAGCAATCCTCCTCGCCGCGACGCCCGCCGCCGCCGCTGCCGCTCACCGTGCTCACCGGCTTCCTCGGCGCCGGCAAGACGACGCTGCTCAATCGGCTGCTGGCGGCGCCGGAGCTTTCCGATACGCTGGTTCTGATCAACGAATTCGGCGAGGTGGGCCTCGATCATCTCTTTGTGGAAAAGATCGACGGCGACATGATCCTGATGAGTTCGGGCTGCGTCTGCTGCACGATAAGGGGCGATCTCGTCGCGACCCTCGAAGACCTCCTGCGCAAACGCGACAACGGGAGAATGACGCCCTTCCGCCGCGTGGTGCTGGAGACCACCGGGCTGGCCGATCCCGCTCCGATCCTGCATGCGATCATGTACCATCCCTATCTCATGCTGCGTTACCGGCTCGATGGGGTCGTCACGCTGGTCGACGCCGTAAACGGCGCGGCGACGCTCGACGCCCATGAGGAAGCGGTCAGGCAGGCCGCCGTCGCCGACCGCCTCGTCATAACCAAATCGGATATTCCCGAAGGAGCGGAGCGGCTACCCGAACTCATGGAACGGCTGAGGCGGCTCAACCCCGGCGCGCGCATTCTGGTCGCCGCCGAAGGGGAAGCGACGCCCACCGCGATCCTGGATTGCGGCCTTTACGATCCCACCGGCAAAATCCCCCGGGTGGCGGAGTGGCTCAACGCGGAAAGCGTCGCGCAGGCCCGTCACGAGAGCGACCATCATCATCACCATGGCCATGCGCATCATCATGACGCCAACCGCCATGACGATCACATCCGCGCCTTTTGCCTCGCCAGCGACACGCCGCTCGCGCCCACGGCTTTCGATATGTTCCTGGATCTTCTGCGCCAGGCGCATGGCCCCCGCCTCTTGCGCGTGAAAGGCATAGTGGGCCTCACCGACGACCCCGCCCGGCCGGTCGTTATCCATGGCGTCCAGCATGTCTTCCATCCGCCGCACCGGCTGGAAGCCTGGCCGGATGCGGACCGCCGCACCCGGATCGTGTTCATCGTCAAGGATCTGGAAGAAAGCTTCGTCGCCGGGCTATACGCCGCCTTCGCCGGAACGCCGGCGGTGGGGACGCCCGACGCCGCGGCGCTGACGGACAATCCCTTGGCGCCGAAAAGCAGCGGGCTGCTGGCGTAGAGCGCGTTCGGGTTAAACGCAGTCGAACGCGCTCCAGATCTCATTGACGGAGCGTGTTCTTTTCCAAAACCCGCTTCGCACTTTTTGGGAACATGCTCTGATCGGAGCGGTTCCGACCGGGCGGAACCTTGGGTCTGCCTCGCGATGTCATCGCGAGGCGCGCAGCGACCCGATCGCCGGCTCAGGAAACCCCGAGCTTCTTCTGCAGGTTGGTCGAAGACGTCGTGTATTGGAACAGCAGCTTCTTCTCGGGATAGATGTAGCGATGCGCCCGCTGCGCGGCCAGCGCGCCTTCATGGAAGCCGCACAGGATCAGCTTCAGCTTGCCGGGATAGGTATTGATGTCGCCGACCGCGAAAATGCCCGGATGATTGGTCTCGAATTTCTCGGTGTCCACCGGGACTAGATTCTCATGGAGGTTGAGCCCCCAATCTGCGACCGGGCCGAGCTTCATCGTCAGGCCGAAGAAAGGCATCAGACGCTGACAGGGAAGCTCGGTCTCGCTTCCGTCATTGCCCTTCAGGATCGCGGTAGACAGCTGGCCGTCGGCGCCTTTGACGTCGGTGACCTGGCCGAGCTTGAAGGAGATCTTGCCGCTGGCGACGAGCTCCTGCATGGCGTTGACCGAATGGGGCGCCGCACGGAAGGCGTCGCGGCGATGCACCAGCGTGAGGCTCTTGGCCACGGGCTGCAGGTTCAGCGTCCAGTCGAGGGCGGAATCGCCGCCGCCGACGATGACGACGTCCCTGTCGCGGAAATCCTCCATGCGCCGCACGGCGTAGAAGACCGACTTGTGCTCATAGGACTCGATGCCGGGGATCGGCGGCTTTTTGGGCTGGAACGAGCCGCCGCCGGCCGCGACGATCACGACCTTGGCCTTGAGCCGCGTCCCGGCGTCGGTGCCGACGATGAAAGAAGGCGCCTCGGCCGTGCCGACCGACTGCAGCGTCTCGACCATTTCGTTGAAATGGAAGGTGGGGCCGAAGGGCTCGATCTGCTTCAGGAGATTATCCGTCAGCTGCTGGCCGGTGACCATCGGCAGGCCGGGAATGTCGTAAATCGGCTTTTCGGGATAGAGTTCCGAACACTGGCCGCCGGCGCGGGGCAGGATGTCGATGAGATGCGCGCGGATGTCGAGCAGCCCTAGTTCGAAAACCGTGAAAAGACCGGCGGGACCCGCCCCCACGATGACGACATCGGTTTCGATCATCTCGCTCATTTTTTATCCTTCGCCGCGAAACTCTTTCGCCCATCCTTCCGGGAATCCAACCCGTTGGGAAGCTTTCGATCAAGAAAAACAAGGCGCGCTGAGGCGCCAACCCGGTCACTGCTCTATAGCAAAAGCGAAAAGACGCAACCGCAAACCGGGCGAAAGGCGGACTTCCACGCGCCCGCCTCGCCGTCCCGCGCTCAGCCCTGCTGCGCCGGGGTCCGCACGATGAGGCCGTCGAGATCGGCCTTGACCGTGATCTGGCAGCACAGCCGGGAGTTCGGCTTCACGTCGAAGGCGAAATCCAGCATGTCCTCTTCCATCGGCGAGCGCGCTCCCGCCTTCTCGACCCAGGCGGGGTCGACATAGACATGACAGGTGGCGCAGGCGCAGGCCCCGCCGCATTCGGCCGCGATCTCGGGAATGTCGTTGCGCCGCGCGGTCTCCATCACCGTGGAGCCGATCTCGCCCTCGACGGTGCGCTCCTGACCATGGGAGTCGATGAAGGTGATCTTGGCCTTCGTCGGCGCCCCGCCGCCTGGCTCCGCTCCATAACGGGTCTTCTGATCATCCAGGCAGGTCTTCACCATGGTCGGGTTCTCTTTCTCGAGGTGGTTCGCGGCGTTCGCGCCAGCTCGGCTCAATTCCCCGCGGCCACGGCCCGAAAATCGGGAGGCCTGATGCGCGGAACCAGCAAAGCGGCGCGCTTTCTTATCGTTGCGCCGATCAGTTACCACCGGGCCGAAAGCTGCGCTAGTCCCTTTGACCGGTTCTATTTTCGCCCCGCCGGGCGGGGCCGCGAAAAAACCGGCTCGCACCTTTTCTGCGCAGGCGGGCTAGATGCGCCGCCTCACCCAGAGAGCGAGCTCTCCCGCGACCGGATCGAGCGCCGACTCCAGGGCGTGCGCCGCCTCCGGCCCGATTGTGTGCGGCGCCGGCGCCTCTCCCGAAAACACCGCCTCGCCGCGCAACGCGCCGCTTTTGTCGTCCGACAGCCGCGCCGCCATTTCGACGACGGCGACCCCTCTCGCGGCGTCGATCTCGAAACGTCGCAGATCCGTCGTCAGCTGATAGCCGGTCGCGCCGCCCTGGAACGAGGCGTCCACTCCGTCCCGGAGAAGACGCGCGACGAGCCTGCCCTGGATCAGCCGGGGCGCCCGATCCGCCCATTGCGCATCCGCGAGATAACCGAGCGAGCCGCCCGCTTCCCGGATCGCCAGCCGGTTCGAGTTCAGGAGCTGTTCGGCCGCTGGCTCGGCGACTCGAACCAGCGCCTTCCGTCTCGGGCTCGAAACGTGAGTGGGTTCGGGAAGCGAGGCGTCGCGCAGGTCGAAGGTCGCGCGCGGCGGCGCGCCGCAGCCCGAGAGAAAAGCGACCAGGACCGCCAGGCCCAGGATCGGGAAGCGCAAAGGCGAAGCTCCGTCGTGGCGATGATCGGGCCTGATTCCTATCCTGAGCATATCTCTCCGGGGGATTGTTGGCCGACCCCGGGGACGCGGCCAAGCTTCGTTTTTAAAAAATCAACCTTAACCGGATACTAGCCTAGGGCCTGTTGAGAATCAGGATTCCCATTTTGGTGGAAGGATGATTCAAGCTCCGAAAGGAGTTTGCAATGCCCCGATTCTGTCTGACGGACGGCCAATGGTCGAAGCTGGAGCCCTTTTGTCTTGGCAAGCCCTCCGATCCCGGCCGGACCGGGAGCGATGGGCGATTGTTTTTAGAGGCGATCTTGTGGATTGCGCGCACGGGCAGCCCCTGGCGCGATCTGCCTCCCGCCTTCGGCAAGTGGAACACCGTGTTCAAACGCTTTCGCGATTGGGTGAAGGCCGATGTGTTCAAGCGGATGTTTGACGCCGTGTCGGACGATCCAGACATGGAATACGCCATGATCGACGCCACCATCGTCAAGGTCCACCGCCATGGACAGGGCGCAAAAGGGGGACTCAGGGCCAGGCCATAGGCAAATCCAAAGGCGGCTGGACCACCAAAATCCTCGCGCTCACCGACGCGCTCGGCAATTTGGTCCGCTTCGTTCTGCTGCCGGGGCAACGCTTCGACACGGTCGGCGTCGCGCCTTTGATCGAGGGCGTCGAATTTGGCGCGCTGCTCGCCGACAAGGCCTTCGACAGCGACTGGATCGTCGCCGAACTGAACGAGCGCGGCGCGCAAATCGTCATCTCCCAACATCCAAGACGAAACGCGCCTCTCGCCATCGACATCGAGCTTTACAAAGCCCGTCACCTCATCGAAAACTTCTTCGGCAAACTCAAGGAGTTCAAGCGGATCGCCCTGCGCGCCGACAAAACCGATCAAAGCTTCACAGCCATGATCCGCCTCGCCGCCGCGCTCATCAATTCGCGATGAATCTCAACAAGCCCTAAAGCGTGGAGGTCAGAAAGCCGGAGCGCAGCCGAAACCGCGGGCGCGGGCGTCGCCGGCCTCCGGCAGCGAGGAAGAGGGACAAGTCATTGATAAAACTAGTATTCATATCCTTGAATAATTCCGTCCGAAGAACGAGCGGGCCGACGGGTCACAACTTCGCCAAGAAAAAGGATTAGGCGCATGCCCGCCGGAGCGGCCGGATTTTCGGAAAGACAAATGCGCATCGACGTATTTAATCTGGCGAAATCGTCGCCGGCGTGCGGAACGCGCCGGTAGGCCGTTTTCGCATCCCGCTCTGGACCGCCGGAAACGAAATGATCCAACTGGACAACGTCTTCAAATATTACCGCACCAACGGACATCTCAAAGTCGTCCTCGACCATATCAGCCTGGATTTCATGGCGGGCCGCAGCTACGGGATTCTCGGCGTGAACGGGGCCGGAAAATCCACCTTGATGCGGGTGCTGGCCGGCACGGAGCTCCCCAACAGCGGCAGCGTGCGGCGTTCCGCCCGGATATCCTGGCCGCTCGGCTTTTCCGGCGGCCTCCATCCGCGACTGACGGGGCGCGAAAACATCGTGTTCGTCTCCCGCGTCTATGGGCACGACGTGCGGCGGACCGTGAATTTCGTCGAAGATTTCGCGGAAATCGGCGCCTATATCGACGTTCCGATCATGACATATTCGTCGGGCATGCTGGCGCGCCTCGCCTTTGGGCTTTCGATGGCGATCGACTTCGAGTGCTACCTCATCGACGAAGTCACCGCCGTGGGCGACGCCCGTTTCGCCGCCCGCTGCAAGCAGGAATTCGACAAGAGAAAAAAGCGCTCGGACATTATAATGATTTCGCACAACATGGATACGCTCAAGGAATATTGCAACCGCGGCCTGGTGCTTGCAGGAGGACGCCTGCACTTGTTTCCCAATATCGACGACGCTATCGAACTCTACAAAAAGATAAACTCGTGAGGTCCGAAAGACGGGCGGAGCGCAATTTATGAGTCCTTCGGACATCGACGCCAAAATTCCGGTCAAGGTCGACGATCCCCGCGCGCTCCGGGAGTCCATCTCCCGCGCGCTGCGGCGAAACGCCCGCAAGGCTCGGGCTCCAGCCGCAATCATCTCGGGCGGCGCAGGCTTTCAGGCCCGCAAAGGAGCACGCGCCTTCCGCATGGGCTTGATCGCGAGCTTCGTCGTCGTCGTGCTCCTGCCTTTCCTGGCGGCCTCGATCTATTGGGGGCTGATGGCGTCCGATCAATACGCCACGGAGACGAAATTCTCCCTGCGCTCGGCGGAAAGCTCTCCGCTCGACATGCTCGGCGGCATGATGGGTGCGCCGGCGTCGCAGTCGGCGCAGGACGCCCAGATCATCGTCAATTACATCAAAAGCCGCACCATGGTGGAGGCGCTCAATCAGGCCCTCGATCTGCGGCGCATCTATTCCCGCCCGGACGTCGATTACTTCTCCCGCTTCAAGAAAGGGGACGCGATCGAGGATCTGGTGAAATATCTCAAAAAGCGGATGGACGTGTCGATCGAGCCGCTTTCGGGAATCATCCATCTCGAGATTCGCGCCTTTACTCCCGAAGACTCGCTCGCCATGACGAAAAAGGCGATCGAACTTTCGGAAAGCCTCGTGAACGATCTTTCCACCAGGGCGCGAAAGGACAGCTTCAGGCTGGCCCAATCCGAGCTGACCCGGGCCGAAGACCGGCTCCGCGGGGCGACCGAGCAAATGCGCGAGGTGCGCGACAAACAAGGCGTGCTGGACGCCACCGCTGCGGCGGAGGCCATCACCAAGGTCATCACAACCCTGCGGATCGAGCTGTCGCACGCCGAGGAAAGCCTCGCGACTCTGTCCGGCGGGGCCAGCAATCCCGATGCGCCCCAGGTGCGGATCCTGAACGCCCGCATCGCCAGCCTGAAGAACCAGATCGAAGACTACACCCGCCAGATCGCCGGGGGCGGCAAGGACTCCGGCGCGGAAAGCATGGCCGAGCGCCTCGGGGCCCTGTCCCGCCAGCAGGTCGAGCTCGATCTGGCCCGTCAGCAATATATCCTCGCGTCGGCGAATTTCGAAAGCGCGCGCCTCGGCCTCGAGACCCAGAATGCCTATCTCGTTTCCTTCCTGCGCCCTGCTCTCGCGGAAAAATCGACCTATCCGCGGAGATGGTGGGAATGGGCGATCGTGGTCGTCCCTGCCCTCGTCATCTGGGGGCTGCTGTCGGGGATCGCTTTCGTGGTTCGGGACTTCATGGCCAAATAATCCGCCCGGCCGGCGGCTCGATCGCCCGCTCGCTCTTGAAGCCGTCACGGCCCGGCGCTTATGTTTCGCGCCATGCGGGACTGAAGCGTTTTCCGACCGGATGGAAACCTCCGGTCGGTGAGAAATCGTTCCAAGTCATATTGGTGGAGCGCATTCTCGACACAAAGGCGCGCCCACTTTTGCGCAAATGCGCTCCAGGAGCGGTCAGATGTTGAATCCGAAACCGAGCGCATTTCCCAAAAACCCTCATTTTTCCTCGGGTCCCTGCGCAAAACGGCCGGGCTGGTCGCTGCGCGGACTAGAACATGCGACGCTCGGGCGCTCCCACCGGGCCAAGGCGGGGGCGGAGAAGCTCGCCCGCGCCATAGAGCTCACCCGGGAGATACTGAAGCCGCCGGCGGACTACAGAATCGGGATCGTGCCCGCGTCCGACACCGGCGCGGTGGAGATGGCGCTGTGGTCGCTGCTCGGCGCCCGCGGCGTCGACGTCCTGACATTCGACAGTTTTTCCAGGGATTGGGCGACCGACGTTCTGGCGCAGCTCAAAATTCCGGGCGCCAGAAACCTGACGGCGCCTCCAGGCGAATTGCCCGATCTGAGCCAGATCGATTTTCGCAACGACGTGGTTTTCGCCTGGAACGGCACCACCACGGGCGTGCGCGTCCCCAATGCCGGTTTCATCCCGGCGGACCGCGAAGGGCTGACGATCTGCGACGCAACCTCCGCGGCCTTCGCGCAACCGCTCGATTTCTCCAAGCTGGATGTCGCGACCTTCTCCTGGCAGAAGGCCCTGGGCGGAGAGGCGGCGCATGGCATGCTCATACTCTCGCCGCGCGCGGTCGAGCGGCTCGAGAGCCATAGTCCCGCCTGGCCGCTGCCGAAACTCTTCCGGCTGACCAAAAACGGCAAGCTCAACGAAGGCGTATTCCGCGGGGAGACGATCAACACGCCGTCGCTTTTGTGCGTCGAGGACTATCTCGACGCGCTCGGCTGGGCGAAGAGCGTCGGCGGGCAGGTGGAACTCATGGCGCGGGCGGACCGCAGCGCCCGGGCCGTCGCCGCCTGGGTCGAAAAAACGCCGTGGCTCGATTTTCTCGCCAGAGATCCCGCTACGCGCTCCAACACCAGCGTCTGTCTGCGCTTCGCCGAGCCGAAAATCCTCGGCCTGACGGAAGATCGCCAGCGCGATTTCGCGCGCAGGATCGTCTCGCTGGTCGAGCAGGAGGGCGCCGGTTTCGATTTTGCGGCCTATCGCGACGCGCCGCCGGGATTGCGGATCTGGTGCGGACCGACGGTCGAGGCTTCCGACGTCGCGATACTGACCCAGTGGATAGATTGGGCCTACGCCGAGGCGCGCCGCGCTTAATCAGCTTGGCTTCGCCGCGCGCGCCTGCGCTTGCACGAGGAGCATCCAATGCCAATGCGCGTCCTCATCTCCGACCCGCTCTCCCAGGCCGCGGTTCAGATCTTCAAGGCCCGGGGCGTCGAAGCCGATTTCCAGCCGTCGCTCGGCAAGGACAAAGAAAGGCTTGCAGCCGTCATCGGCGATTACGACGGGCTCGCAATCCGCTCGGCCACCAAGGTCACCGCCGATACATTGGCCAAGGCCGGACGGCTGAAAATCATCGGCCGCGCCGGCATCGGCGTCGACAATGTCGACGTCGCCGCCGCCACCGCGCGCGGCGTCATCGTCATGAACACGCCCTTCGGCAATTCCGTCACCACGGCGGAGCACGCCATCGCGCTGATGTTCGCGCTCGCGCGGCAGATTCCGGCCGCGGACGCTTCGACCCAGGCCGGCAAATGGGAGAAGAACCGTTTCATGGGGGTCGAGATCGCGGGCAAGACGCTCGGGATCATCGGATGCGGCAATATCGGCTCGATCGTCGCGGCTCGCGCGCTCGGCCTCAGGATGCGGGTCGTCGCCTTCGATCCGTTCCTTTCGTCGGAGCGCGCCAAATCGCTGGGCGCGGAGAAAGTGGAGCTCGACGAGCTTCTGGCCCGCGCCGATTTCATCACGCTTCACACGCCGCTGACGCCCCAGACCCGCAACATTCTCTCTGCGGAGAATCTCAGCCGGGCGCAGAAAGGCGTCCGCATCGTCAACTGCGCGCGAGGAGGCCTCGTCGACGAAGACGCGCTTTGCAGGGCGCTCGACAGCGGCCATGTCGCCGGCGCCGCTCTCGATGTCTTCAGCGTGGAGCCGGCGACGTCCAGCCCGTTGTTCGGACGGGAGAACGTCGTCTGCACGCCGCATCTCGGCGCCTCCACCCACGAAGCTCAGGAGAAAGTGGCGCTGCAGGTCGCCGAGCAGATGGCCGATTATCTGACCCGCGGCGCCGTCGCCAATGCGGTGAATTTTCCCTCGATCACGGCGGAAGAAGCGCCGCTGCTGCGCCCCTTTGTGGAGCTGGGCGCAAAGCTCGGGGCTGTCCTCGGCCAGATCGCCAGCGCGGGAATCGAAAAATTCTCGATCACATATGATGGCGCGGTCGCCGAACAAAAGACCAAGGCCATAACCGCCGCCGCGGCGTGCGGCATGCTGCGGGTTTTCCTCGATCAGGTGAATCCGGTTTCCGCCCTCCATATGGCGAGGGAGCGCGGCGTCATGGTCGAGGAAATCGCGCGAGCGGTGGAAAGCGACTACGAATCCCTGATCACGGTGCGCGCCGTAACTTCGAAGGACGAAATCGCGGTTTCGGGAACCGTGTTTCACGATGGGAGACCGCGCATCGTGCGGCTCGGCGAAATCGCGGTGGAGTCCGAATTCGCCCCCTCGATGATCTATGTGACCAACGAGGACAAACCCGGTTTCATCGGGCGTTTCGCGGGACTGCTGGGGGATGCCGGTGTGAATATCGCGACTTTCGCGCTGGGGCGCGATCGACTGGGCGGCGCGGCCGTGGCGCTGGTCGCGATCGACGGCCCCGCGCCCCCGGCGACCATCGCGGCCCTGCGCGATCTTCCCGGAGTGAAACAGGCGACGGCGTTGCAGTTTTAGCAAGCCGGGCGCAAGCTTGGCTCAGTCCAGATAATCATACACCACCTTGCCGAGCCCCAGCGTGAGATCGGCGATGATGTGAACAGCGGAGACGATCTCGCGCACGGGGAGGTCAGCCACGGGCGCGAGGGCGTGCGGATGCAGCTCCAGCGAGCCCGGACCGGCCCAGGCTCCTTTCACCACCACATCCTCGAGCCGATAATCGACCAGTTCCAGGATCCGCGGCGATCCATCGACATGCGGGATGATCTTGAGGAGATAATTGGGTTCGGCCAGCGATCGCTCGATCGCGGCCTTGTCCAGCGCCTCATGCTTGAAGCCCATCGCCCCCGTAGCGACGCGCACCGGACCGTAGTCCAGCGTCCCGATGAGCGCGTCGGTGGCGATCCTGAGCGTGGGCTGGGCATATTTCTTGGGAAAGCCCCACAGTTCGCGGCCTCCGAAAATGGGCGGCCCGTCGTTGAGGAACATGGCGTGAGAATAGCTTCCGGCGACGCCGTTGAAGTCCACCGGAACGACCTGGCCGGACTCGGTGTAGTCACCGAAGCCGGTGGAATTCGGCATGCGGATGAATTCATATTTGACCAGCGGCTCGTCGAAGGTCAGCGGCTCGGGAACCACCCGTTCGAGCGCCTCACGGTCGGTGCGATAGGTGATGGTGAAATATTCGCGGTCGTAGAAACGGTATGGTCCTTTGGGAAAGGCCGGGCTCGTCAGAGGCATGGCGAAGGCGCGGCGGCGAACCTCATCTATTTTCATGAAAATATCTCCAGGTCTAACCACCCGTCATTGCGAGCGAAGCGAAGCAATCCAGGCGTCAAAGGCAGGACATTGCTTAGTTATGCATGAGGTTACACGCCAAATTGAGCGCTGCGCCACCGGATTGCTTCGCTTCGCTCGTAATACGTTCGCTAGACCGCCCCCACTTCACGCTAAGCGACGCGGGTGAGATCGAACACCTGCACCCCTCCGGCGGGTCGCCTGCGGTGGATCCAGGCAGGATGGTTCAAGGTTTTTTCGACATCCGTGCGACCGTCCGACCAGTTCTCCTCCATGGTGAGGCGCGAAAATTCATAGTCCCTCGACGCGCTTTCATAGGCGGCGCGGCGATGAATGAGATGCACGATGGTCGTCGCCGACTCGCCTCCCGTTTCGCTGAGGGCGCGCCAATCCGCGTCGTCACGCAGTTCGACCGGGAGTTTGGCGCAGACTTTTCTGATCATGGCCCGCAGCCGGCGCCTTTCGCACAGCGCGTCGGTGTTGAACCGGGTGCGGCTCGAATAGCGGATGTCCTTTTCGCGCTGGGCCGCCTCCAGAAGCGTCCTGGGCAATTCGCCGCGCGCACTGAAGAGATCGAGCTGGAAGACGCAATAATCGTCGCCGTCTTCCTCCAGGTCGAGCACATATTGGAGAGGCGTATTGGAGACGATGCCGCCGTCCCAATAATATTCGCCCGCGATTTCAACGGGGGAAAAGCCCGGCGGCAGCGCTGCGCTGGCCATGACATGTTCCGGCCCGATCCTGTGACGAGCGGTGTCGAAATATTGGAAATTGCCGGTCTGGATGTTTACCGCGCCGATGCTGTAGCGCATTGCGCCCGCGTTCAAGAGGTCGAAATCGACCAGCGAATTCAGCGTCTCGCGCAGGCTGCCGGCGTCGTAGAGGCCGAGTTCGGAAGGCTTGCCGGGCCAGCCGGGAAGCAGCGGCGGCGAACGCGGAGCGAAAAAACCGGGAACGCCGAAAGCCGCCGTCATCGCGGCGCTCGCCTCGTTGAACAGCCGGCGCGAGGTCTCGTCTTCGGCGAGCGGCCTCCCGAGCAGATTGCTCGAGGTCTGGTTCCAGAACCGCCGCAAGCGCTCGACGCGCAGCTCAGGCGGATTGCCGCAGATGAGGGCGCCGTTGATCGCTCCGATCGAGACGCCCGCCACCCAATCGAAACTCAGAGCGTTCTGCTGCAAGGCCTGATAGGCGCCGGCCTGATAGGAGCCGAGGGCGCCGCCGCCCTGAAGGACCAGCGCGAATTTTTCCCTGCGAGGCCGCTCCATGGCTCCTCCGCCGCTCGATCGGGAAACACCCGGGTTTGAGCGTAAAAGACGACCCCGAGAATAGATCGGGGCCGGCCTCCCGAAAAGCCGGGTTTTGAGGCGGAAGGGTAGCCGGGTTCGATCCTCGAACCGGGCGCGCTCGTTGGGCGAACTTTTAGGAAACCCGGGCCCGCTCGGAGCCCGGCTGAAAATCAGGCCGCCTCGGCCATGGCGGCTTCCAGGGCGTCCATGTCTATCACTGGCGCATAGACGGATTCCTCGCCCGCGGGAGCGGAGAGAAGCGGCGCTTCCGCCCGGGCCTGTTCGAGCGCGGCCTCCACTTCGAATCGGCGCAGCAAGGCCATCAGCCGGTCGAGTTCGCCGCCGTTGAGCTCCTCGCAGGCGGTCAGCACGCGCTCGACCATCACGAGAGAGAGGCGCGCCTCTCCGCCTTCCATCGCGCCGAATTCCCGCTGCGCCTCGAGGGCGGCCCTGAAGGCGGGCAGGAACTTCGCCGGCAGTCCGGCCTTGGCGTAGAGGGCGGCGAATCCGGCCCCGCGAAACTCGCGCAAATGCCCGGCGACGCGATCCTCGCGCAATCCGGAAAGCTCGACCAGGGCCGCCTCCAGCAGATCGCGATTTCCCGACAGCAGGGCGCGAAGCACGAGGCTCGGCGTGAGCTGGCCCGATTCGCGCAGATAGGCCACCAGCTCGCGGACCCCGCTGCGCCCGTCGCGCAGGGCGGTGTCGGCGACGATGGCGACATTGGCCTTGTCGCGCGCCTCGCGCGAGAGCCGCTCCGCGCGCTCCGGCGAAAGCCAGGCGCAATCGACCACGAAAGCGGTGAGGCTGGCCGCGGTTGCGGCTACGAGCTCGCTGCGGATCGCGGCGGGAAGCCAAGGACGCGCCAACAGGGCCTCGCGCATCTCGCCGTCGTCGCCGAATCGTTCGATCATGCGGCGCATGGAGAATTCGGCGAGTTCCGCGCCCGGATTCACCGCAAGGGAAATCGCGGCCTCCCTGGCGCCGACCTCGGCCAGGGCGGCGCCGACGGCCATCGGCACCCGCGCGCGCAGGGCGATCGCGCTCTGGGCGTAGGCGTCGCCGATCGCCGCGCAGTCGATGAGTTCGGCGTCGGAGAGCAGGGGCGAGCGCGAGAGCACGGGAGCCGCGATGTCGGACTGATCGCTCGCGAGGGCGGAAATCAGCGAACGCGGCGCATCCGCCGCGCTGGCGAAATTATCCGAGAGCGCCCGCCGAACCAGGGGCGAAGGATCGTCGAGCAGAGACATCAACGCGATTTCGGCGTCGCGGCGCTCGCGCTCGTCCATCTGCGAATAGAGATAAGCGCGCGCCAGCGCGCCGGCGCCCTCCGCGCGTTGCGCCGCGGCGGCGGTTCGCGCCCACTGCATGAAGTTACGCACAATCATTCGACGCCCCGTCCCTTTTGAGTCTTCAGCGGGATTCTGCTGTAGATAATCGTCGCTTATGGTAAATTCGCGCTTAATGGGCCGGTCGCCCTCGCGCGAAGGCGAAGCCGACGAGGATGATTTGCGGTCCTGCCTCATTCTTCCCGAAGACCCGCTTCCGCAGGCGCAGGAAATCCTTTCCGGCGGCGCCGACGCCGTGATGCTGGATCTGCGCGCCGCCGACGCCGCCGCCTGGCGGAATGCGATCTCCTTTCTTCGGCTCGCGCGAAGCGCGAAGCGCCGGCCGGCGACATATGTCCGGCCGGGCCCGCTCGATGGAGGCGGCTTCGACGCCGCGCTCTCCCGGCTCGGCGGGGCTCCGCCAGACGGGATTTTTCTGGATTCGGCCGAGGGCGCCGCCGGCGTCCAGCGCCTCGGGGCGAAGCTCGCCGTTTTCGAAGCGGAGAACGGCCTCGCGGACGGCGCAACCGCAATCGCCGCAATCGCGGCGCAAAGTCCCGCCGCGGTTTTCCTGCTCGGCGGCTACGCCGGCTGCTCCCGGAGGCTCGAGGTCCTCGCATTCGACCCCTCGGCCCTGGCGCGGGCGTTGGCGGTCGATCCCGCGTCGCCTCCGGTCGCAACGGCGCGCAGCCTGACGATCCTGGCCGCCGCCGCCGCCGGTGTTCCAGCTATCGAGATTTTCTGCGAGGGCGGCGACCACGAGGCCGGCCGGGAGCGTCTCCTCGCGGCGCGCCGCGACGGCTTTACGGGCGCGGCGACGAGGCGGCCGAAGGACATTCCGATCATCAACGAGACTTTCGGACCGGCCCCGCCCGCAGACCCGTCGACAAACCGCCCCAATCCGGGTCATAGCTTGCCGCATGATGCGAGCTAGCAACCTCGGCCTGCTACTGGCGGCCGCTATCGTTTCGGCGCCGCCCGCCGCGGCGCAACTCGCCCCGAGAAGCGCCCATCCTCCCAAGGCCGCCGCCCAGCCGTCGGCGCCGGCGGAAAAAGAACCCGCTCCCACTGGGGCCGTCCGCCTGTCCGCCGCCTTGTCTCCGGCGGACCAGCAAGGGGTCAAATCCGGGATCGTGTGGCGCATTTTCAACGAAAGGGTGGAGGCGGACGGCAAGCACAAGCTCGTCGCCGAATCCAGCGAAGCCGCGCCTACCATAGCTTTGCCCGACGGGGCCTATGTCGTCCATGCCGCGTACGGCCTCACCGGCGCGACCCGACGCGTGACCATCGAAGGCCACACGATTTCCGAGCGCGTCGTTCTCAACGCCGGAGGGCTGAAGCTCGTCGACGTGCTCGGCGAGGCCGCAATCCCGCCTCAACGCCTGTCCATCTCGATCTATGTGCCCGAGCGCGGGAATTCCGAAGCGAAGCTCGTGCTCGCCAATGCGCGCGGCGGAGAGATCATCGCCCTGCCCGAAGGCTCCTATCACATCGTTTCAACGCTGCTCGACACCACGCAAGGGGCTCAGGGCGCCAGCAACGCGACCAACTCCGTCGTCACCGCGGACTTGAGGATTCCCGCCGGCAAGCTGATCGAGGCGACCTTGAGGCATCACGCCGCCACCATGACCCTCAAGCTGGTGAATGCCCCGGGCGGCGAGGCGCTGGCCAATACGTCTTTTTCGGTGCTGACGCCGGGCGGCGACGTCATTCGCGAGCTTATCGGCGCCTTTCCCTCGGCGGTGCTGGCGGAGGGCGAATATGTCGCCATCGCCCGCCACGACGGCAAAACCTATCAGAACACATTCAAGGTGCAGTCCACCAAGGATGCGGAGGTGGAGATCGTCGCCAAGGAGGAAGCCGCCAACCAGACGCCGGGCCCGGCCGGCCCCCAATAAGGCCGGTCAGAGCAGCGTGCCTCCGGCTTCCAGAAGCGACGGCGCCCCGTCGACGACGACCCGAGCCAGGGAAGGCGCGGCCACTGCGACATTGTCTGCAAAAAAGCGAGCCAGCGCGACGCGTCTCGGATCACCCGAAAGCGCGCCTTTCATGAGCAGGGTCGCGCCGCGGGCCAGAGCGAAAAGCCTCAAATAGGGCGTAGCGCCCGCCAGGGCTTTCGATGTATCGGCCTCGAGCAGGGAACGGCTCGCCGCTTCCAACGCCGCCACCGCCTCCCGCACGACGCCGGACGCGGCGAAACCGCCCGCCGCCTCGACGACGGAATACATATCGGCGATCTCCCGCCGCAGCGCGCCGCCGCCGCCGAGACGCAGCTTCCTGCCGACGAGGTCGATGGCCTGTATGCCGTTGGTTCCTTCATAGATCGGCAGAATGCGGGCGTCGCGCATGAGCTGCGCCGCGCCCGTCTCCTCGATGAAGCCCATCCCGCCGAATATCTGGACCCCGAGGGATGCGGTCTCGTTGGCGATGTCGGTGGAGAAGCCCTTGGCCACGGGCGTGAGCAGAGCGGCGCGTTCGTCGGCCTCGCCGGCGCGAACCGGGTCGCGCTCGCGGCGGGCGCGGTCGATCGAGGCCGCGGTCTCATAGCAGATGGCGCGGGCGGCCTGAGTCAGAACCTGCATGGTCAGGGCCATGCGCATGACGTCGGGGTGCTCGACGATGCGCTCGGCGGATCGACCCTGATCCGCGCCGCTCCTCCCCTGGCGGCGCTCCCGGGCATAGGCGAGCGCGGTCTGGGTCGCTCGCTCGGCGAGCCCCACGCCCTGAAGCCCGACGGCCAGCCTCGCGCTGTTCATCATGGTGAACATGCAGGCGAGGCCTTTGTTTTCTTCGCCGACGAGCCAGGCCGTCGCGCCGCCGGAGTCGCCATAGATCATGGTGCAGGTGGGGGAACCGTGAATCCCGAGCTTATGCTCGAGGCCGGCGCAGCGCAGGTCGTTGCGAAGCGTGAAGCGGCCGTCGCCGCCCGGCAGGAATTTGGGCGCCAGAAACAGGGAGAGGCCTCGCGTCCCCTCCGGGGCGTCGGGAAGCCGGGCCAAAACCAGATGCACGATATTCCCGGCGAGGTCGTGCTCGCCATAAGTGATGAAGATCTTCTGGCCCTTCAGCCTGTAAGCGCCGTCCGGACTGCGCTCGGCGCGCGTCCTCACGAGAGAAAGATCGGAGCCCGCCTGAGGCTCGGTCAGATTCATCGTCGCGGTCCATTCGCCGGAAACGACCCGGGCGAGATAGACCCGCTTGAGCTCTTCGCTCGCATGGGCTTCGAGGGCTTCTATCGCCCCCTGGCCGAGCAGCGGGCAGAGGGCGAAAGCCATATTGGCCCCGTTCCAGATCTCGGTGCAGGCGGCGTTGAGCAGCGCCGGCAGGCCCAGCCCGCCGAACTCCGGCGAGGCCGCGAGCGCGTTCCACCCCCCGTCTCGCCACCGGGAATAGGCTTCGCGCCAGCCCGGCGGGCAAATAACGGCTCCTTCGGAAAATCGCGCCCCGATCCGGTCCCCGACCCTGTCGAGCGGATGCAGCGCCTGCTCCGCGAATTTCGCGGCCTCTGCGAGCGTCGATTCCGCGACGCCGTCGCCGAGATCGCCATAAAGGCCGCCCTCCTCGAAAGCGCCGTCGCCTGCGGCTTGCAAAAGAGCGAAAACCATATCGTCGAGCGGCGCGAAGTAGGTCATCGGGGCTCCTTAAGGCATGTTCCCAAAAAGTACGAAGCGGTTTTTCGGAATGAACATGCTCCATTGACGTCGGGGGCGCGTCCGGCTCCATCGAGCAGTAGCGCTCCTCGCGAATTCCCAAAAAGCCGACGGGCTTTTTCGAGGAATTCGTCCCACATTTTCAAATGACGCGATTTGTCGTCGATCGGGCGTGTCCCTCCGGTCGGAAGGCGCGCTGAACGAATCATGGTGAATGTAGCGCGTCGGCGAGCCGCGATCAGCCGATCCCAGCAGCTCGGGAAGGGGCTGCCTAGCTGCAACCGGGTCGGAGAGGGCGGCGCCCGGATATGACGAATCCCCCCTTCAAAACTGATCTGCCATAGCTTAGAGAGATGCGTAGGGGTGCGGAATGCGGGCAATCCGATTTTCTGATTGTCTGCGCCGCAGCTCAAGCACAGGCTGACTTACCGGCTTGAAAAAGTAAAACGACACCACACAGGAGAGAAACAAGATGAAGCACCTTGCCCTGATCGCCGCCGCTGCGATGTTCGCCAGCATGACCGGCTCCGCCTTCGCGGAATGCGACACCCACAAGGGCGATCGCGATACCGACAAGCAGACCGCCTGCTCCGAGAAGTGCGAAGACGGATATACCAGCGGCAAGCAGCATTACGGCGCTGACATCGGCAAGCTCAAGCAGGAATCCGCCGCCTGCTTCGAGAAGTGCGGCTGCGCCGAGCATGGAGCCAAATACATCAAGGATTGATGCTCCTCGGATCTAGCCAAAGTTTATCAGGAAGGCGCCGCCGATCCCGCCGGAGAGGCCAGCCCCCCCGCAGGACTGCGGCGCCGCCCGAAGCCGGTGACTTTGTTTGCGCGACCGGAGCGTTTCCGACCGGATGGAATCATCCGGTTGATAAGAAATCGCTCCAGATCACAGGGTTGAAGCGCATGTCTTCAGCAAAAGCATATCTGCTTTTGCGACAATACGCCGCAGGCATTCAGAGCAGCGAGAATTTAGGGAGATAAACTGAAGAGGCCGCCCTTTCGGGGCGGCCTCTTGCTTTATCGGGCGTTCTCTTACGCAGCTTTTGCTTTGGCCATCATGTCGACAAAGCGCGTGAACAGGTAATGGCTGTCCTGCGGGCCCGGCGAGGCTTCCGGGTGATGCTGCACCGAAAAGGCGGGCCGGTCGGTGAGCGCGATGCCGCAATTGGAGCCGTCGAACAGCGAACGATGGGTTTCTTTGGCGTTGGCCGGCAGGGTCTCGCGGTTGACCGCGAAGCCGTGGTTCATCGAGACGATCTCCACCTTGCCGGTGGTGAAATCCTTGACCGGATGGTTGGCTCCGTGGTGGCCCTGCGGCATTTTTTCGGTTTTGGCGCCGACGGCCAGAGCCATCATCTGATGGCCGAGGCAAATGCCGAACACAGGCACCCTGCGCTCCAACAGCTCTCGGATCACCGGAACGGCATATTTGCCGGTCTCGGCCGGATCGCCGGGCCCGTTGGACAGGAACACGCCGTCGGGCTCGAGCGCGAGGATTTCGCGGGCGCTCGCGGTTGCGGGCGCGACCAGAACCTCGCAGCCCGCCTCGGCGAGAAGCCGCAGGATGTTGCGCTTTACGCCGTAATCTATCGCTACGACCCTGAATTTCGCCGGAGCGCGCCTCTCGCCGAAGCCGGAGCCGAGACGCCAACAGGTCTGGCTCCAGTCGTAACGCTCTTTGGTTCCGACTCCGGGCACGAGATCCATGCCGTCGATCCCGGGCCAGGCCCTCGCCTGGGCCAGCAGGGCCTCGACGTCGAATTTTCCATCCGGCGAATGGGCGACGACCGCATTGGGCATCCCTTTTTCACGGATCAGGGCGGTCAGCGCGCGGGTGTCGATTCCATAAAGCCCGATGACGCCCCTCGCGACCAGCCAGTCGGCGAGATGTTGCTGGGCGCGGTGGCTGGAGGGGCCGGTGACCGGCGCAGCGAAGATCGCCCCCAGCGCCCCGGCGCTTTTCCCGAGGTCGACCGTCTCGATGTCCTCGTCGTTCGCGCCCACATTTCCGACGTGTGGAAAGGTGAAGGTCACGATCTGACCCGAATAGGAGGGATCGGTAAGGATTTCCTCATATCCGGTCATCGCCGTGTTGAAGCAAACCTCGCCCGTCGCTGCTCCCGTGGCGCCCACGCCAAAGCCCTTGACGATCTCGCCCGAGGCCAGAACCAGCAAACCCGTATGCAAAGGAGCCGCCCAGCCGCCCGCTTTGTCTTGATCCACGCTCATGTCCGCTCTATGCCCGTCATCGCGGTCCCGGCGCGCTTTCGAACCGCATGAATCATGCGGGCGAAACGAAATCGCGCAAGATTGACAATTTGAGCGCACCTTACTCGCATAAGCCTGTCGGCTTTTGCGACGATGCGCGTTGGAGAGCCGCAGCCCACGTCTAATATATTTGTCGCCGAAGGGGAAACGGAATGCGTGAGAAGTTAACAACCGACCTCAAGGAGGCGATGAAGGCCGGCAACCGCCAGAAGGTGGACGCGCTCAGGCTCATAAACGCCGCCCTCAAGGACAAGGACATCGAGGCGCGCGGCGCCGGAAAGTCCCTCACCGAGGAAGACATCCTCGCGCTTTTGCAGAAGATGATCAAAAGCCGCCAGGAATCGCTCGACATCTACGAAAAGAACAACCGCCCCGATCTCGCCGAAAAAGAACGCGGCGAAATCGCGGTCATTTCCGGCTATCTGCCGACGCAGTTGGACGAGGCCGAGGCGGCCGAAGCCGTCAAGGCGGCGATCGCCGAAACCGGCGCGGCCTCGATCAAGGACATGGGCAAGGTGGTGGCCGCGCTCAAGGCCAAATATACCGGCCGGATGGATTTCGCCAAGGCGAGCGCCCTGGTGAAGGCCGCGCTGTCCGGCTGATCGCCCGGGCTCGCCCTCCTCTGCTGCGGCCAACCGCCGGATTTTGGGCCTCTGCGCAGCCCTCCGGCGGCGAGGCGCGATTGCCTCCGCAGGGGCGTCGCGCCGGCCTCGTAAAGAGGCGCCGACAAAGAGCGACTGCTGCTTACTTAATGGCGCGACAAAATGTAGCAGCCTATGTATTGGTCACTCCTTTTGCAGCAAACTCGCGATTTTGAACTATTCGAATTCCAGGCGTTCATTTAAACACGGTGTAATTACAAGGAATTGTGCACCGCATCGAAAATCGAGGAAATTGCGGGGAGTGAGACTCTGTTCCTTTACGCCAAAGGAGGGGGCGCCGGACCGCAAAATTGGCCATTGTGTTGTGCATTGAAATCATGAGAGAAAACCGCTCGGCGTAAATGAAATTGCCGAGCTGCTTTCCTGAGAGCATCGGCATTGGCGTCTGGTCGTTCCTCGGCTGAGGCGTTTGCGCCTCAACTACATCGATAACCTCAGGCAAGTAATATCAAAGATGCGCGAAAACGATCTCTCCAATCCCCGTGTTCAGCTCCAGCAAAAGCGCGAAGCAGCCGTTCGCGCTTTGCTAGGGCGTAATGAGGGCAAGCTCTCCCAGCAGGCCATTGAGGAGTTGAAGAAGGATCTGGGCGTCAGCCGCGCCACCGCATACCGCATGATCAAGACTTTCCGGACGTGCGGCGCGGTGATCGCTCCTTCGACCAGGCCTGTGGGCCGCCCCAAAGGGGCCCGGGTTCTGGATCCCAAGCGGGAGTTCCTGATTCACGACGCCATTCGTTCGTTCTACCTGAGGCCTCTGCGGCCGAAATTCAGCGAACTGGTCCAGGAAATCGGCCGTCGCTGCCGCGAGGAACGGCTGCCGCCCCCCAATTGGCGAACCATCAAGTCCCGGCTGCACGACGTCCTGATGCAGGCCGAACGCCGCTAGAGCATGTTCCCAAAACTGCGAAGCGGCTTTTGGAAAAGAACATGCTCCGTCAATGAGGTTTGGAGCGCGTTCGACTGCGTTTGAACCGAGCGCGCTCTAAACCCAATGAACGCGAGAGCCGCCCGGCTTTTGCGGTCGATGCGCCTCATCCGAAATCCGCTCGATTGGAGCGGCGTTTCGTATTCGTTCGCGCAAAAATCTGTGCCGATCGGTGATTTTTGCGGCGGTCGCTTCTGCGGATCGCGCAGCGATTTCTCGGAAGCCGCATCATATGCTCGATCTGGCGCGAGATCCGACCGCCCATACAATTCAATTCGGGCCAACGTGTCGGCCCGAACCCGCGGTGTGGAGCGGGCGTGTCCTTATCCCGGCCGCTTCGCGCTTTTGGAGGAACCGCTGCGCCGCAAGCTTTAGTCGGGGAACTACAGCAGCCGGCGGCACAGACCACGCAACAGCTTCCAGCCGCCCTCGTTCTTACGTTGAACGAGAGCGGCGTCGAGATAGATCCGCTCGGATTCCTCGTCCGTCTTGACGAAACCGACCTGGCAGGAAAACGCCTCGCCGCTCTCGGCGGCGCATTGCGCCCCGACGATTTTCAGATTTTTGTCGTGCAGTGCGTCCTCGCCGCTCGAAACCTCCGCATCGTAAGCGATCTGCAGATCGGCGACCGTCGGTTCGCCGCGCAGGCGTAGCGACGCCTGATTCCTTTGGTAAAGAGCGACCACGGCGAGCGCAATGACCGCCAGGGCCGGAAAAAGACGCAACACGCTCGCCTCCCTGCTGTGGTTCGCGTCAGTTGGAAGCCGGCGCAACCCGGACGGCCCGCATCATTCCGCCATCCTCGTGCTCGAGAATATGACAGTGAAAGACAAACGTCCCAGGTTGCGTGAAGGGGATGCTCACATAGATCGGCGTCGCCGTGCAACGACCCGCCTTGAAATCCGCGATCGTGCAGGAAGTCGCCTCGGGATCGAGCGCCGGCTGCGAACCGGGCCCCGGTTCAGCCACCGGGAGCGGAACAGTATCTTCCCAGACGCCCGCATGCCTGCTTGCCGGGTTCAAGGGCCCGTCCATCGTCGCCGCAGGATCGATTCTGCGGAACTTGGTCTGGTGGATATGAAAGTTGTGCAGCTCGGTCGCGAGGTTATACAGCTCCCAGGTTTCCGTGACCGAGGTCTCGCCGGGGTTGATCCTGACACAGAGAGTATCGGCGGGATCGAATCGTTTGAAGTCCTGGAAAGTGTTCGGAACGGGCTGGCCGTGCTCGTCGATCTCCTCATAGCCGAGGCCGAAAATGGCCTCGCCATATTGATCCGAGCCCGGGCCCGTTCCGTCGGGGACATTGGGATTGCCGAAATAGATCCGGCGATGATGTCCTGCGGCCAGCGGCTGGCAGGAGAAGGACGGCCCACGCAGGACCGCAGCGCTCGCGAGCGGAGCCGACACCGTCTCCGGCGAAGGTTGCGCCTTCAGATGGAGCGCCTCCGAGACCGCCTGCGACCGGCCTTTCGGAAAGACCACTTTCGCGAGTTTCACCGCCGGCCAGCTGTCGCCGCCGGGCCCCGTGCTTATTCCGGCCGAGAGCAGAGTGGCGGTCGCTTTTTCCGGCGCCGACGCGATTCTGTTGCGAGCGTCACGGTAGACGACATAGGTTTCCACTCTGGTCGCCGGCATCATCACGATCTCGGTCGCACAGACCGGGGCGGCCGAAAAAGGCGACAAAGCGGGGGCTACGCTCACCGCCGATAGCGCTCCCGGCGCCGCCCCACTCGCCGCGCCGCAGGGCGCCAGCCTGAGGCGATTGCCGCCGATCTCGACCATCTGGTCGGCTGTCGCGCCCGAAGGAAAACTGAGCGCAACTCCGTCGATGGATAGAATCTGAACCGCCATGGGCAGTTGGGTCTGGTCGTCGATAAGACGCAGATCATAACTGGCGCTGCCGGAAGCGTTGGTGAATCTCCAGACTTCGCCATCGGCGGTCGCGACAGGGATTTTGGGATAACGCTGGCCATTGAGGGTGAAGAACCATTGGCCGCCGGCATAGGCGGAAGGGTCTCCCGGGCACACGCCTTCGCCGAGCGGCGCGTCGGACGCCTGATTGGCGCAGAAATCGGGGTCCTCCTGAAAGAATCCGGTGTTGTCCGCCAGCACCTGCATATCCTTCAGGATCAGGTGGCGAACCGCCGACTCCGGCACGGGATGGCGGCACGACTCGTCGGCGCAGGCGTAATTCGCGACATTGCCGATGCTTATGATGCCCGAGAGGCCCGCCGAGAGCTGGTTCAACGCCAGCCCATGCATGTGCGGATGGAACCAATAGGCCCCCGACGGATGATTGGCGGGAATCTGGATGTCGTAATCGACCGCGCCGGTCGAGACCACGTCGCCATGGGCATGAATCTTGGTGAAAGCGCCGGGATCGTAGGCCGCCGGATTGCCATTGGCCGGATTGAACACGCTGGTGAAGATGAAGTCTCCATAAACCGGCACGCGGGGCGGCGGCGCGGAGTTGGGCGCGGGCGCGACGATCAGGCCGTGCGTATGCAGATTGGAGGGATTGAGCGCGAGCAGCGGATCGTCGTGGATGCGGTCGAGCGAGTCCGGCGGCACGGACGGCAGGTTGTTCACGAATCTGATTTTCAGCCTGTCGCCCGGCTGGAGAGCAAGCCGCACCCCGCCATAGGGGCTGACCGTATCGGCGTTTGCAGGACAAGTCGTTCCGGGGGCGGGTCTCGGGCAGACCGTATAGATCCAGCCCACCGGCTGGGGCCCTGAAATGTCGAGCGAACTCACCGGCGTCGCCTGTGCGATCACCATGATGTCGAGAACGCCGCCGGAACTCTTGAAGACGGGCGGCTCCGCGAGATCGGCGGCATGGCCGGGGGCCGAATTGATCAGGACTCCCAAAACCATCGTCATAGCCAACGCGCGCCAGCCGACGCCCGCCATATGGGCATACCTAAGAACCATCACAGTTATCCTTTAATAGATACTATAATCAATTCATAGCACGGCCACAGATTTGGCCAATTTGAATCTACGTATATTGGATATATTCCAGACTGTAGATTAAAACTGTTCCAACTGATCTCAAGGCGACACACGAGCGTCACAATTTGAACCAATAGTTCGGCGGCGCCGAGGTCGCCAAAGCGATAAAGCAAGAGCCGGGCCTATGGCGCGCGCGGCGACTGAAGTCGGCCCCTCGCCAGAAACCGACCGTTTCTCGGGCTCTGCTTCGCTGCGACATCGAGGGGCGCCCTTTCGGTGTTGCGGCCCGACCGCCGGCGCAGTACTCACGAGCGAGCATTTTTCCCCGGCGAGGGCGCCTCAATGATGCAGTTTTCCAATATTCTCCTGATCGGCGCGCTGGCGGCCGTGGCGCTGGTGCTGATCGCGGGCGTCGTGAATATGATTCGCGGCGGCAGCCTGGAGAGATCCCAGATTCTGATGCGCTGGCGCGTCGGATTGCAGTTCCTGGCGCTGCTCATCGTCATGGGCATCCTCTACTTCCGCCATTAGCGCCGATTGCGGTCGATCGACCGGAAAAACGGCCAGTCCCAAAAATCAAAAAACTCCGGCCGGAAAGACGAAAATGGTCCGTCTCGATAAAATCTACACGCGCGGCGGCGACGCAGGCGCGACCTCCCTCATCGGCGGCGCGCGGCGGCGCAAGGACGACATTCGCGTCGAGGCCTACGGCGCCGTCGACGAAACCAACGCCGCCATCGGGCTCGCCCGACTCGCCGTCGAGCCGCAAGACCGGGGTCTCGACGCGATGCTGGAGCGCATTCAAAACGAGTTGTTCGACCTCGGGGCGGAACTCGCCACGCCGGCGAAAGAGCCTGCCGAACCGGGAGCGAAGCTTTCGATCGTGCAATCTCAGATCGACCGGATCGAGCGCGAGATCGACGAATTGAACCGGCCGCTCGCGCCGCTCAAGTCTTTCGTGCTTCCGGGCGGGACCGCCGCGGCGGCGCATCTTCATCTGGCGCGCACCATAGCCCGGCGCGCCGAGCGGGTGATGGTGACGCTCGCCAATATGGAAGGCGAGTTCGTCGAGCCTGCCGCCCTCGCCTACGTCAATCGCCTGTCCGATTTCCTTTTTGTGGCGTCCCGGTACGTAAACCGGGAAAAAGGCGACGTTCTCTGGAAGCCGGGCGCGACCCGCTGAAAAAGCGCTTCGGAGGCGGCCTCGGACCAAGGGCTGTCATGCGCTGATTGACGACTTGCGCGGCGCGGGTTACCAATTTGATGCAGTAATAGTCAGTTAACGGCGTCGAGAGTAATGCCCAGAGAGAGCGTCGCAAAATTCACGATCGGCCAGGTCGTCAAGCACCGCGTCTATCCCTTTCGCGGCGTGATCTATGATGTCGACCCCGAATTCTCGAACACCGAGGAGTGGTGGCTGTCCATCCCCGAGGAAGTCCGGCCGCGCAAGGACCAGCCCTTCTATCACCTCTTCGCGGAAAACGCCGACACCGAATATCTGGCTTATGTCTCGGAGCAGAATCTGGTGGCCGACACTTCGGGAGACCCGGTGCGCCATCCCCAGGTCGACGAAACTTTCATCCGCTCCGACGACGGCGGCTACCGGGTCAAGACGGCCAACCTTCACTGACAGGGCATTCGGAGTGAAGGACGGAACCTTTCGATGCGGGGCGAATACCTCCCCTTGGCGGCGAAGCCGACCGGGTGGGGGGGTAAAAGGCGCAAAATAGGGCGGAAAACCACCCCACCCCGCCGCTTCGCGGCGCCCCTCCCCCTCGAGGGTAGGGTAATAGCCCATCACCCGATCGCCCTGCCTTCACTGATTTTCGGAACCGGATGGGCGCCATCCCGTCGATGAGATGTCGCTCCGGCATCATAAGGTTGCGGTGAAGCGATCGACGTTGCGCCGTGAATTTCTTCACGCGACAGCAGGCATCAAGCCTATATGAACGCCGCGCAAAAAACGCCCGCGACAACTCCGGGCGTTCAGTCTGCGACCAATCTCCGATACGAAATCCGCTCGACTGGAGCGGCATTTCCTATTCGTTCGCCGCACACATCGATGCCGATCGGTGATTTTTGCGGCGGTCGCTTCTGCGGATCGCGAAGCGATCTCGCGGAAGCCGTATGAGACGGGCCTCCTCTTGCGGGATGCGCGCCAGGCCCACTTGCCGGGATGGGGCCTGAGCAGCCGACAAGAGAAGAAAAGCCCCTCATGCCGAGGAGCCTGCGAAGCAGGCGTCTCGAAGCACGAGGGGCGATTTGGCGAGATTACTTCCCGGCGGGTTTCGCCGCGGCGGGAGCCGGAGCCGCCGAAGAGCCGTTCTTGCTCTCCAGCTTCTTGCGCTCTTCCTCGGCCTTCTTCTGCAGTTCGTCCTGGAGCTTCTTCTGCTGCTCTTCCAGGACCTTGGGGTCGACCGCCGGGCCGTCGAAGGACTTGCCGAAACCCGACAGCGGCAGAAGGAAGGTCACTTCGTTGTTGACCTGGTTCTTGACGATGACGGTGAGCTTGTCGCCCTTCTTCATGCCGTCGACGACCGCGGGCTTGACCTTGGCTTCCGCGAAGCAGCCGTTGGGGAAGCAGATCTCGAAGGCGCCGGCTTCCTGCGGGTTCTTGTCCACGGCGAAGCGGAAGCCCGGCTTCAGCAACAGGCCCGGCGGCAGCAGGAGGCGGACGATCCTCTGATCCGCGCCCTTGGGGTCATATACGGCGAGCGCCAGAATGGGCTGGTCGGCCTGGATGCCGAAGTCGCGCGTGGTGTAGCAAACTTCCTTCTTGGTCTGGGGGTCGCTGCCGCAGACCTTGGTCCAGTCGGGCTGGACCGGCACGAGGTCGGCCTTGACCGGTCCCTGCGGCTGTTGCCCCTGCTGTTGCTGGGCCGCCCCGGCGGCGGGCGCCGGCGTCTGGGCCTGCTGGGCGAGAACCGGCCCGCCGGCCAGCAGAGCGGCGGCGAAAGCGCCGAACCGCACGAAATTCTTCGACATCGGAGTCCCTTTCGACTGTCTTCTAGTTTGCATCACGGCATCCCCGGCGGACGGCTGGAAGCCGCGGCGCCGTGGATGGCGACCAAATTCGTCCGGCGATGCGCTGCCCGCGCGATCGGCAAGCTGTGCGCGGAATGGATTTTCGTCGAAATTGCCGCAGAAGAACGCCTGCGCAATTTCGGCGCGCGCCGAACCACCACCTTCCCTCACGGTCCGGAGACAAGCTCACGGGACCGCTCTTACATGGTCGGCAAGGCAAATTCCAGACGGTAGCCGCCGAACTCCAAGGTTTCGCTCGAACTTCGGAAAAAAACCGCCGCTATCCCCCGCCAAAGAGAAAAAACCGGCCGCGGCCCGGCGCAAAGCTTTATGCGCCGCGCGCATGGAATATGGTCGAGGGATGACGAAAGAAATGATTCGACGCTTCATGCTGGCGCGCGCAACGGGGCCGGTCGTCGTCATGACGGTCGCCCTGGCCGTTCTTTCGCCTTTCGCCGGCAGGGCGGAGACGCCTCCGGCCCAACCGCGCCGGATCGCGGCGCAGGAGCCGACCCACGGCGTCGCGATGCATGGCGAGCCGGCGCTTCCGCCCGATTTCGATCATTTCCCTTACGCCGATCCGGCCGCAAAAAAAGGGGGCCGGCTGCGCGTCGGGCTCGCCGGGGCGTTCGACAGCCTCAATCCCTTCAACGTCAAGGCGGGATCGACCGCGCAGGGCCTGGTCGGCAATGTCTTCCAGACCCTGATGGCGCGCTCCCAGGACGAAGCTTTCACCTTCTATCCCTTGATCGCAAAATCCGTAGAGGTCGATCCGGCGCGCACGCGCGTCGTCTTTCATCTCGATCCGCGCGCGCATTTCTCGGACGGCGCGCCTTTGACCTCGGCGGATGTGCTTTTCACTTTCGATCTCCTCAAGACCAAAGGCCGTCCTCAGCAGCGCATCGCCTATTCCCTCGTCAAATCCATCGACGCCCCCGACGGATCGACCGTCCGCTACGATATTTCCGGCGTCGGCGATCGCGAACTGCCGCTCATTCTCGCGCTGATGCCGGTGCTGCCGAAACATGCGATCGACGTCGATCGTTTTCAGGAGGCGACCCTGGCGAAACCGCTCGGCTCGGGCCCCTATGTGGTCGCCGAGGTCAAGCCGGGGGCCAGCCTCCTCCTGCGGCGCGATCCGAACTATTGGGGCCGGGACGTTCCGAGCCAGCGCGGCCTTTACAATTTCGACGAGATCGACATCGAATATTTCCGCGACGGCAACGCCCTGTTCGAGGCCTTCAAGGCTGGACTGGTCGACTATCGCGAGGAAACCAGCACGACCCGCTGGGCCGGCGGCTATGATTTCCCCGCCGCCCGTGACGGCAAGGTCGTGCGGGAGGAACTGCACAACGACAGCCCCAAGGGCATGGAGGGCCTGGCGTTCAATCTGCGGCGCCCGCTGTTCCAGGACATACGCCTGCGCGAGGCGCTGGGCATGATGTTCGACTTCGAATGGATCAACGCCAATCTTTATGCGGGGCTCTATACCCGCACGAAGAGCTTCTTCGACCAGTCCGAGCTTTCCTCTTCCGGGCGCCCCGCCAGCGCCGGCGAACGCGCCCTGCTGGCCCCTTTCCCCGGCGCCGTGCGCGAAGACGTCATGGAAGGCCGCTGGCGCCCGCCCGTCAGCGACGGCACCGGCCGCGACCGCGAAATGGCCAAAAAGGCGCTCGCCCTGCTGAACGACGCCGGCTACCGACTCGAGGGCGACGTGCTGCAAAAGGACGGCGTTCCCGTCGCCTTCGAGATCATGGTCAAGGACCGCAGCGAGGAGCGGCTGGCGCTCAACTACGCCGGCTCGCTGAGACGCATCGGGGTCGACGCTCGCGTGCGGCTCGTGGACGAGGTGCAGTATCAGCGGCGGAGGCAGAAGTTCGACTTCGACATGATGCCAGGCCAATGGATCGCCTCGGCGTCGCCCGGCAACGAGCAGCGCATGCGCTGGGGCTCGGCGAGCGCGATGCAGGAAGCGTCCTATAATCTCGCCGGCGCTTCTTCCCCGGCGATCGACGCCATGATCGTCGCCCTGCTCTCGGCGAAAAGCCGGGACGACTTCGTGACCGCCGTTCGGGCCTTCGATCGGGTGCTGTTGTCGGGCTTCTATATCGTCCCCTTTTATCATTCCCGGAACCAATGGATCGCGCATGGCTCGGATCTGAAACGGCCCGACCGCCTCCCGCGCTACGCCACGCCCATCTTCAACGCGACTCTCGACACATGGTGGAAGGAGGCCCCGTGACGCAGGACACGGGTCTCCCCGCAAAAAGCCACGACCTCGCGCGGACGCACCCGCTCACCATGTTCGGGATCGACGCGCTGGTTTTCGGCTCCGCGAGGCTGCGGCCCGAAAAAACGGCGCTGTGCGATCACGGCGAGAACGGGGAGGAGACGATGGCCTTCTCCGATCTGGAAAAGACGGCCAGGGCCTTCGCCGCACGGCTCGGAGCCTTCGGCCTTGCGCCCGGCGCGCGCATCCTGCTGTGCTGCCCTGCGCACGGCCATAGTCTCGCCGCCATCACCGGCATTGTCGCGGCCGGCTGCGAACCTGTCCTGGCGCCGGCGCTTTTTTCGCCGAATGCGCTGGCGAAAGCGGCGAGAACCGTCGCCGCCGAGGCGCTGATTGCGCCGGCGCAAACGGGCGAGCATCATATTTCCGAAATTCTGCTGAATATCGCCGCTCGGGCGCCCGGGTTGAGATTGCTCGGCTCGCTGTCGCCAGAACCCGCCGAGGGGCTGGTGGATTTTTCTCCGGCGGGCCTTCTCGCGGCGGCGGTTCGGCCGGCCTCCCCGGCGCCCGAGAGGTGGACGCTCGGCGACCGGCTGGGCTCCATAGATCGCGACGGCGCGGCGGCTTTCGTCAAGCAGAGCGCTCTGCTCGGCCATGGCTTCGATCTCGTTCGAGAGACGCGCCACGGCGGCGGCGCGGCGCCGATCGTTTCACTGGCCTCGCCCGGCACATTCGCGGGCCTGGTGGCAGGGCCCCTCGCCGCGCTGCTCTCGGGAGCGGAACTTCATTTCATGGCCCCGTTCGGAGCCGGAGCCTTTTTGAGCCTGTTGCGGCGCGTCGGCCCGGTTCGGCTGGTCGCTCCCGCAGCGGCGCTGCCCGACCTCGCTCAATCGGGCCTGCTGCAGAACGGCGCTTTGCTGTCCTGCGCAGTGGTCGGGTCATTGGAGGAGGGCATGCCGGTGCAGGCGCCCGAGGATTCCTGCCCGATCCTGGCGATATCGGACGCGGGCGGCGCGCTGACGATTTCCGCGCTGTTCGAGGCCGAACCCGCCGAGCGGGTGGCCTGACCTCGGATTCGTTTCAGGAATTCGCCTTTTCCTTGCCTTGCGCGCCGATGGCGCGCGCCATCTCGACAAATTCGCTCGGCATCATGATGATCGTCATGGTGTTCTGCTCGGCGCCAACCTCGGTGATCATCTGCATGCGTCGCAGTTCCAGCCCCGCCGGGCTCTCCATGATGGTTTCGGCCGCCTTTTTGAGCAGGCCCGCCGCCTCCAACTCGGCTTCCGCCTTGATCTGACGCGCGCGCTTCTCGCGCAAGGCTTCGGCCTCCTGGGCCATGGCGCGCTGCATGGTCTCGGGGATTTCCACATTCTTCATCTGCACGCGCTCGACCTTGACGCCCCAGGGCTCGGTCACCTTGTCGATATTGGCCTGCAGCGCGTCGGATATGGCGTCCTGGGCCTTCAGCACATCGTCGAGCGAATGCTGGCCGATGATGCCCCGCAGCGAGGTGATGGCCACTTGCGTCACCGCATCGGCGACGTCCGTCACCTCGATGAGGGAACGCGCCGGATCGACTGCCCGCCGCCACACCACCGCGCTGATCTTGACCGGCACATTGTCGCTGGTGATGGTCTCGAGCTGTTCCACTGTCGTCGTCATGGTGCGGATGTCGACGGTGGTGCGCCACTCGAGGAACGGCGTCAGGAAATAAACTCCGGGCCCGGAGGTCCGCACATAACGGCCGAGGAAGAACACCACCGCCCGCTCATATTGATTGGCGATGCGAACGCTGAAGACGATAAGAACGAGCAGGATCAGCCCCGCCGCCGCATAGAACGGATGTCCTGCAAAGAAGGCTTCCAGAAGGTCCATGGTCTTTTCCCGATCGACGCTTACCGACTGCGTGATTAGCGGCGATCTTTGGCGTTTTGGTGTTGTGCGGGGCCCGTAAGTGCGGCGCGGCCTGATATAAGTCTGTCGACCTTTGGAAGAATCGCATGCCCGTTCGTCGTCTCGACCCCATCCTCATCGACCGCATCGCCGCCGGCGAAGTGGTCGAGCGGCCGAGTTCCGCCGTCAAGGAACTCGTCGAAAACGCGCTCGACGCCGGCGCGAAGCGCATCGACGTCGCGATCGAGGAGGGCGGCCGCAAGCTCATCCGCGTCATCGACGACGGCTGCGGCATGGACGAGAACGACCTCGCGCTTGCGGTGGAGCGTCACGCCACCTCCAAGATTCCCGACGGCGACCTGACAAATATTGCGACGCTCGGCTTTCGCGGCGAGGCGCTGCCCTCCATCGCCGCGGTCAGCGATCTGACCATAGACACCCGCGCCGCGGGCTCGTCCCACGGCGCCTCGATCCGGGTGGAGGCGGGCCGGCTCCACGGCCTGCGCCCCGGCAACTGGCCGGGCGGCACGCGCATCGAAGCGCGCGATCTCTTCGCCGCGACCCCCGCCCGGCTCAAATTCCTCAAGACCGATCGGGCCGAGACCACCGCCGTCGCCGATGTGGTCAAGCGCCTCGCCATGGCGCATCCCCATGTGCGCTTCAGTTTCGCCAATGGCGGCGCGCTGCTCGAATACGCCGCCTGTGGCGAGGACAGCGGCGCCCGCGCCGATCGCATAGCCCAGGTCCTCGGCGAGGAATTCGCCGCCAACGCCGTTCACATCGAAGCGCTGCGCGAAAACTTCCGGCTTTCGGGCCTCGCCGGGCTGCCGACCTACAACCGCGGCAATGCGCAGATGCAATATGTCTATGTGAACGGAAGGCCGGTGCGCGACAAGCTGTTCGCGGGCGCCATCCGCGCGGCCTATCTCGATTTTCTGTCGCACGACCGCCACCCGGCCGCCGTGCTGTTTCTCGAATGCGACCCCGCCGAGGTCGACGTCAATGTCCATCCCGCCAAGGCGGAGGTGCGGTTCCGTGATTCGGGGCTTGTGCGCGGCCTCGTCGTCGGCGCGCTGAAGCAGGCGCTCGCCGGCGCATCGCATCGCAGTTCGGACGGCAATGCGCAAAAGGCGCTGCATATGATCGGAGCGCGGAGCTTTGATCCCGCCGCCCGGCGGCCCGCCGCCGCCAATTGGGATTGGCGGCTCTCGCCGAGCGCGCCGCAGAGGCTCGAGGAAAGCCCGCAGACACAACTGCTGCGCCCGGCGCCGGCCGCCGATGCGCGCGCGCAGGAGACGCCTGCGACGCCGCTCGATCTCGACGCTCCGCTCGGCGCGGCGCGCGCGCAGATTCACGAAACCTATATCGTCGCCCAAACCCGCGACGGGCTGGTGATCGTCGATCAGCACGCCGCCCATGAGCGGCTCGTCTATGAAAAACTGAAACGCCAGCGGGAGGCCAATGGCGTCGCGCGTCAGATTCTACTGATCCCGGCCGTCGTCGAACTCGACGGCGGTCGAATGGATGCGTTGCTGCCGGCCATGACGGAACTCGCCGAACTCGGCCTCGTCGTCGAGTCCTTCGGTCCCGGCGCCGTGCTGGTGCGCGAAACGCCCGCGATCCTCGGGGAGGTGGACGCCGCCCGGCTGGTTGCGGACATCGCCGACCTGCTCGCCGAGGAAGGCGACGCCAGAGGATTGTCGCGGCGGCTCGACCATGTGCTGGCGACCTGCGCCTGCCATCATTCCGTGCGCGCCGGTCGGCGTCTGTCGCCGCCGGAAATGAACGCCCTGTTGCGGGAAATGGAAATCACCCCCGGCGCCGGCCAGTGCAATCACGGCCGTCCGACCTATGTCGAACTCAAGCTCTCCGACATAGAAAAACTGTTCGGCAGGAAATAGCGCGGCGGCGGCGCCGCGCTTCGCTCGTCGAAGGCGCGTCGCCGACCCCGTTTCAGAACGCGATCCAGGTGTAAAGGAACAGGGTGTTGTTGTCGCTTGCGGTATGCGAGCGCCAGCTGCTGCCGTTGTAATAGGTTCCCTGCCCGTCGAAGTTGGCGAAGCCGCCGTTGAGCTTGAGATATTGGGTATAGGAGAGGCCGATCTTGGCGTTGGCCCAAGGCCAAAAGTCGGGCCCGCCTTTGCTGAACGGCATGAAGGATATGTCGTAGATCAATCCCTTGGCGTCGGGATAGCTCCAGGCCGAACCGCCGAACACGGGATTGAGCAGAGCATTGCCGTAGAGCGTTATGTCCGGCGATCCCTGCACATGAAAATAGCCCAGCGATGCGCTGACGGTGTGGTCATAGACATAGGTGGCGCTGGCCTTGAAGCTGGTCAGATTATTGGTCGGATTGGCGGAGGCGTTTCCGGTCACGGGCGGCAGCCCGAACATATTCGTAATGCCGTTGGCGTTGACGAACTGCGCCGCAACTCCTTGAGCGTAGGTCGCCTGGAGATTTTGAGATTCGCTGATGCGCGAAACCTTCAGGGTCAGCGCATGCACGTCGTTGATGAATTGATATTGAGCGTCGAGCCCGATGTCGCGGTAATAGTCGACGCCGTAGCCCATCACGCGGCCGGGCAGCACCTGCGGATAAAAACCGAAGGCGCCGATCTCGAGCGTATGGTCGCCCCAGTTTTTCTCGAGCGCGACGCGCCAATAGGGCGAAGCGCTCGCCAGAGAATTGGACGGACAGGCGGTGCTGTAAGGCTGGCCCGGAAGATAATATTGAGCGGCCCAGGCGGCGACGTTCTGCACATAGTCGGAGTTGCTGGCGCAGGGCAATCCGAGCGCGTTCAGCTCGCCCTTGGAGAGGTTGTTGTAAACCGAGCCTTCCAGATACAGCATGTCGTTCAGAAACACATAGGCGCCCGTCCCGATCGCACGGCCGGCGAAGCCGCCCTCGATCTGGGTCGTCGGCGGCCCGAAAGCCGGAGCGAGGGTCGGAGCTATATAGGGAAAGCCCCAGGCCGGCGTGGTGTTCCACACATCCTGCACGGTCGGGCCATTGTTGACGTCGAGGCCCCAGGTCACGTCGATGTCGCCGATTTTGGTCGAGTCGGCGTAGCGGATGTCGGTGTTGTCGAGATAGGTGTGCTGGGAGGCCTTGTCGTAGGTTCCCTGAATGAAGGCGCCGAGATTGCCGTAAATTTGCCCGCCGTAAAACAGGCTGGCCTGCTGCATGACGGCATTGTCGTTGGTGTGGGCGATGGGATAGCCGTTGGGATTGGTCGGCGGCGCGTCCTGCTGGATCGCCGTCTTGGTGAAGGTCGGAATCACCATGGCGGCGATCGGGGGCGCTTCCTGCAGCGTCATGCCGCCGCCCATCGTATAGCCGCCGAGTTTGAAGCGCCGGCCGAAGGGCGTCAGCTCGGGAAAAGTGGTGTGACAGGTGGCGCAGGGCTGGCCGGTCTGGCGCGCGAAGCTCGGAACCGCATCCGCCTCGCGCGGCGCAAAGCCCAGCCCCAGAGTCGCGGTCCCCATCAGGCCCAGAACGCCCCAGGTCAGATAGGCCGTCACATCGGGCTGGCGGGCGCAATTCTGGGCTACCGGCGACGGGGAGGACAGATTGGTTTTCAAAGCCATTGTTCCAATTCCTCAAACGCGCGGCAAATGCACGCGCAACCTGGAGTAGTTTTAGGATTCGCAGAGCCGCCGCACCCCGAGAATCGCCTTATCAATGTATATGATAGACACAAAATGACAGGACCATTACGGACTCATTGTCGCAGCGTATATTTTCAGAATTGGAAATAGAAGATTGCTTTCCGTCAAATCACGCAATTATGACTATGCGCTGCGACATTTGGTCGACTGGCTTTGTCTTCGTTCTCTTGCTAGCGATAAACGGCGGGAAAGCGCGGTGTGCGCAAATTGATCCACCCGCGGCCGGCGCGTTTTCCGCTGCTTCGAGCGAGGAGAAATCGCGCCGATCATGAAGTCGGGCGCATTCGAATGTGTTTGAATCGAACGCGCCCCGATCCAGGAGAGGGCATCGCCTCTCCAGTCCTGCCCCGACGATTTGGGGACAATGGAGGCCGACTATGAAACGCTATTTTCCCTTCGCCCTGGGTTTCGCTCTCACCCTTTTCGCCGGCGTCGTCTATGCGTCGGACGTGAGCTGCTGCAAGGTTTGCTGCAAATCTGAAAAATGCATCATGACCCATGGGCGGGCGCATGACTGCGCCAACCATCCGCCGTGCAAATGATGAAGTTTCCGGTTGATGGGCTCGCGGCAATCGCGAGCGCAGCGAAGATTCCAGAGCGGCGCCAGTCTCCCTGGATCGCTACGCTGCTCGCGATGACGGCGCGAGACTCAATTTTTCAATCGGAAGCTATATGAGCAGGTAGGGATGGAAGCGTTCGTGAGCCACTCTGCCGAGTAACCGATGTGGAATGGCGCAAGGCGCGCCCTTCCAAAAAGATTTCGCCATCGCCGCGTTCGATTCGCTCAGAGTCGAACGCGCTCTACCCGCCGTTCTCCGCCCGGTGTTTTTCAATCCGCGCCATGATGCGGTCCCAGGCGGCGCGTTCCGCCGGCCCGGCGGTCTTCTCTATCGCTATGGCGAGATAGGCGATCTCGCTGTCGATTTTTTCGCTCGGGAGCATATCGAGGCGCGTCGCGAGAATAGCCGCCTCCAGCACCGCGGCCTTCGCCCGATTCATCCCAAGGAACGGCCGGTGAGTCTCGATGCGGCGCACGACGCAGCGAAAACGCGGGCGCAGCGCGTCGGCGACGATGCTTTCAACCTCCAGCTCCGCATGAGAGAGTGCCGCCTCGAGGCGCGGCGCCGGCCAACCCTGCACATCGACAAGCGGCCAGTCCCTGAGACCGGTGACGAAACCGGCGAAAATCCCGGCGTCGTCGATGAAGCTCGCGGTGGCTTTGGGACAAAGCTCCAGATTGGCGAGCGTCGTGGAAGGACGGAACGGCGCGACGATCCAGCGATCGCCTTCCTCGATCAGGCCCAAGGGCGCAAGATGCGGCTCGCCCGCCGCATTGAGTGTGGCGACGACGCATTCACGTATCAGCGGCATCGGACCTCCCGCTCGATTTGCGCAAAGTATGGCCCGCTTCCTTGAAGCGCGATTCGTCCTCGGCGTTTTTTTCCGCAGCGACGCCGAAATCCAGCGGCTCGTCCTGGCGGTAGCGCTTGCCGAGCCTGAAAGCGGTTTCCGCCTTCATCAGCTCGGTCCCGAGATAAAAGGCATGCGCGCCGTCTTTCTCGACGCCGAGCGAAGCGAACAGCGACATGGCGTCGGCGGCGACGCGATGGAAATTGCGGGCGTAGACGTGAATCCCGTCCTGCGCGACCTCGACGCGGAAATTGGCGTCGCGCAGGTCTCTGGCGAGCTCCGCGATCTCATCGGGGGTGGAAGCGAAGGGGCGCTTGTCGTGGATTTGAAGCAAAGCGTCGGAATAGCCTTTGGGCAGCGCCCTATCGGCCCGCGCGGCGAACAGCATGCGGCGCGCGGCGTCGTGCTCCTCCACGGTGCGGCAGGTGTGGGGACTGACCTGAACGGTGAGAATATGCCGGATGTTCAGCTCGGAGCACAATCCGAGCAGCGCGGCGGTGACGCCGGAGGAATCGGCGTCGGTGAGTTCGGTCAGATTGCCCGTGCCCATCATGATCTCGGCGTCCGGCTCCCGGCGCCGGATCTCGACATAACGCGCGATCGAATCGGCGAAACCGAAATGGATCGGATCGAGGATGGGGTCGAGAATGAAGCCGATGCCTCGCGCACGGGCCCTGGCCGCAGCGCGCTGAAGCGAGTCGAGATCGCCATGCGACGCCGGCACCAGCACGGGCGTAATGGGGGAGTTGTCCGGCAACAGCGCCAGGCTGTTCTCATCGAGGCTCAGCAAATGATCGGCGCCCGCGGCAATGGCGCGCCCGAGTTCGGCGAGGCTCGCGGAATCGACGCTGACCTTGAGGCCATCCGCATGGAGCGCGGCGATGGCCTCTTCCATATGGGCGAATGGCGTGTCGGGCAGGCAGCCGAGATCGACGACATCCGCGCCCGCCGCCGCCAGCTTTCTTGCGCGCGCCAGAGTCTGCGCGACGGTCATGGTCGAGGCGTCGACGATCTCGGCGAAGATGCGCATATCGAAGCGCGAGAGATCAGGCTTGCCTCCGCTGCGCCCGAGATAGGCGGGAAGATCGGCGATTTCCTCGGGGCCGCGTTCGAAGGGGACGCCGAATTCCCGGGTCAATGCCGCAAGATCCGCCCGGCAGCGGCCCGGGAGGATAACGCGGTCCGCCTCGACGGGCCGCGGCAACCTGCGCAGGATGATCTCCTGCGTCATCAGCGCGGCGACCTTTACGCCGATATCGTGAATGCGCCAGTTTCTCGCCGCGTCGCCAAAACCCGCCGCCATGCGCTCCAGGCGCGGAAAAGCGAGATGGCCGGTGAGAAACAGCAGCCGCTCAGACATCGCCGGCCAGTTCGCGCCGCCGACGCTCCACCGCCGCGGTAAGATCGGCGAGGCTCTCGGCCACATGGGTCGCTTCGAAGCTTTTCAGGCGATTGGTGTTTTCGAGGTCGATCCTGCGGGGATAGACCTTGACCATGCCCGCGGGGGCGCGCGTCTCGAGCTCGGGCGCCGAGTCGCAGGCGAAAACGATGCTGGGGACGCGGCATTTTCCCGCCTGCGCGAAGACATTGGTCGCGAGATTGTCGGAAATGCCGAACACGCATTTGGCGACGGTGTTCGAAGTCGCCGGCGCGACGACGAGCGTATGATAAACGCCGTAATAGAAGTTCCCCACCGGCGCCGCGCTCGCCGTCGTGTCCTTGAACACCCGGATATTGTCCGGCAGCGCGAGGTCGTGCTTGTACATGCGCACGACTTCCGCGGCAGCCTTGCTGACGAAAAGATCGACGTGGTCGAGAGTGCGGATCATCTCCAGGCATTCGGTGAAAAAATGTCCTGAGCCGGTCAAAGCCCAGCCCCAGCGGGGGGTCGGAACCTCTTTCGTCATGGTTTATTCTTTCGTGGAGTGAGAGCGAAATCCAGGCGGGCGCCGACCGCGCCGCCCTGCGCGAATATCGAGGATGCAGAGACAAGCGCCTTCGGGCCGGCGACATACACTTCAAGCTCGCGGGAATAAACCTCGAAGCAGGCGTCGACAAGGCTTTCGGGGTCGCACGCCTCGGCGTCGACGCTCTTTATCAGCAGCAGGCTTTGCGCTCCGCTCTCGCGGGCGTACCAGGCGGCGAGACTGTCGGATGTGACGTCCCAGCTCGCCGGGACTTGCTCGGCGCCGGCCATGTCCATAGGGCGCCAAACCGCGATTTCGCCCCGCGAATGGATTTCGCTCGCCTCGGCGGGCGTAGAAGCCAGGCGCAGCCCCTCGAATTTATCGATCAGCGCCAGGCCGTACTGTTCCATGCCGAGCATCGCCATGCTGTGGGCGGCGGCGTCGGAATAGCCCATCTCGGGCTGCGCTCGCCTCACGGCGTCGGCGAAAGGCCCCCCGCCGGGAACCAATGTGATGGCTTCGGATGCGCCCTTCAAGGCCGACATCCATCGCGAAAGATCCGGCGAGCGCCACAGGCTGCCCCCCAGTTTCACGACGAGCGGGCGCTTTTTTTCCGGTTTCACAGCGAAGAAACTGAGGACCCTGCGGCGAAAGCCGCGACGGAAGCGGGCCTCGCGCGGCGGATGCGCACCCCGACGGAAGCGGGCGGGACGACATCGAGCTTCTCGACCTCTACGGTCACCGCCCGGGCGCGCTCATGCAGCAATATGCTCTCCGCCAGACGCTCGGCGATGGTTTCGACCAGCTCGATATGGCCGGAGGCGAGGATGATCTTTATGGCGTCCATGACGACGTCGTAGGAGAAGACCATGCGCATGTCGTCCGGCCCGCTGGTCCGGAAGACCTCGACTTCGACGCTGAAACGAACGCGCTGCGTATGGCCGCGCTCGAAACCATAGGCCCCGATCTCCATCGGCATCACGAGATCCCGAACGAAGACATGGTCCACCTCCCCGGCGTGATCGCCGGGCTCCGCGGCCGAAGGCGCGCCGCGCGGTATGAGGTCGCGGATGAGGCTCACGGCGCTTGCGCTGAGCGCGTTGCGGCGCTCGCCTTCGGCGCAGAGAGCGCCCCGGAAGCCGAGAACGTCGGGCGCCATCACCAGGAGCCGGGGAACGTCGGGGGACTCCAGCGAGCCGGCGAGGCCGGCGGTGAGCTTCAAAGCCCGGCAGCGCCCGACAAATTCGGCGAGGACGCCGACGCTCATGGCGTCGAGCAGGCGGCCTTTGCCCTTGTGGGCGGTGTCGAGCATGGCGCCCTCGAAACCGGCCTCGGCCAGACGATCGAGAACGCCGAAATCGGGGCCGAGGTCGGCGAACAGCACCGCGACGAGCCGGCGACGGGCCGCCACGGGCGCGAGTTCCGCGATGATCTCCTCCGCGTCCGGCGTCAGCGGGAGGGCGAATTTGACGAAGGCCGCGCCGGCGTCTGCCGCGGCCTCGATGGCGTCGCGCGCATGGGTCACGTCATGGGGCAGCTCGACGACGGCGCTGACCGGCCGGCGTCCCCGCACCGCCTCGACGATTCGCGAGACTTCCGCCAGCGGCAAGGCGCCGAGGGCTCCCCGGGAGGGATCCTTGCAGTCGATTATGTCCGCTCCCCGCTCGACCGCGGCGTCGGCTTCCGCCGGCGACAAAACGCTGGCCAACATCAAGGTCATCGCATTCGCTCCCGCAAGCTGCGCCTCTGCTTCGTCCGACAATCCCGCCAAGGGGCCGAACGGCGACGCGCCCGCCATTTTCGCTGAACGCATTTGCGCAAAAGTTGCCGGCTTTTGCGATCAAAATACGCTTCGCTCGTTTAAATCTGCGATTTCCTGTCGCTCGAACGGTCGGATTCGAGCGGAAAGCGCGCCGAGCCCCGGCGAAAGCCGGGCGTCCTTTACTCGATCCGAGACCCGTTCAGCGCCAGAACGCTCGCAGCGAGATATAGCGAGCCGGCGACGAGAATGCGCGGCGTCTCCTGGAATGCGGTCGCCCGCACCAGCGCCAGAGCCTCCTCGAGGCTCGAAGCCGCCCGCGCTTCCATGCCCTGGGCCCGGGCTGCGGCCGCAACCTCTTCCGGCGCCCAGCTCTTGTGCTCGCCTTCCACCGGCACGGCGATCACCATGCGCGCCAGACCGACGAAATGCCGCAGCAGCGCGGTGACGTCCTTGGTGGTCTGGGCGCCGCAGATCAGCGCGAGCGGCCGGGGGTTTTTCTCTTCGAATTCGGCCATCGCGTCGGCGAGGACGCGGCCGCCGTCTTCATTATGGCCGCCGTCGATCCAGACCTCGGCCCCCGGGGGGGCGAGATCCAGCACATGGCCGCTGGACAGGCGCTGAAGCCGCGCCGGCCATTCCGCCTTGCGCAGCCCCGCTTCGATAGCCTCGGCGGGGATTTCCGGGGCCACCGCCCTCAGCGCGGCGATGGCGCCGGCCGCGTTCTGGTGCTGGTGGCGGCCGGGCAGGCGCGGGGCCGGCAGATCGAGCAAGCCGAGCTCATCCTCGAACACGAGCCTGCCGTTCTCCTCGAATATGTGGAAATCCTCGCCGGCGACGATCAGCGGAGCCCCGACGCGCCGCGCTTCACGCTCCAGGACCCTCCCTGCGCCTACGGACTGGAATCCGATGATCGCCGGAACGCCGGGCTTGAATATGCCCGCTTTCTCATAGGCGATCTTTTCCACGGTTTCGCCGAGAAACTCGGGATGGTCGAGCGATATGGAGGTGACCACCGTCGCCTTGGGCGATTTGATCACATTGGTCGCGTCGTAGCGGCCCCCGAGGCCGGTCTCCAGCAGCAGCCAGTCTGCGGGCGCGCTCGCGAACAAATGGAACGCCGCAGCGGTCGTGATCTCGAAGAAAGTCACGGGCTGCGCGCCATTGGCGCGTTCGCAAAATGCGAGCGCCCGAGTGAGGGCGTCGTCTTCGACGAGCCTGCCGCCGCCCGGAGCGGCGAGCCGGATGCGCTCGTTGAACCGCAAGAGATGCGGCGAGGTATAGACGTGGACGCGCTTGCCCGCGGCCTCCAGCATGGCCCGCAGGAATGCGAGGGTCGAGCCCTTTCCGTTGGTGCCGGCGACATGAATGGTCGGCGGGAGCCGAAGATCGGGACGCCCGATCGCCTCCAGCAGCCTCTCGATGCGTCCCAGCGAAAGATCGATCTTCTTGGGGTGAAGATCGAGCAGTCGCGACAGGATCGCGTCACGCTGATCCATCAGGGGCGACCTCCGATTCAGGCCGCGGCCGGCTGACGAGGCGCGGGCCTCTTCGTCAGCAACCCGCACAGCCGCGCCAGCGTGTCGCGCATCTCGGCCCGCGGCGTCACCATGTCGACCATGCCGTGATCCTCGAGATATTCCGCGCGCTGGAAGCCCTCCGGCAGTTTCTCGCGGATGGTCTGCTCGATCACCCGCGCGCCGGCGAAACCGATGATGGCTCCGGGCTCGGCGATGTGAACGTCTCCGAGCATGGCGTAGGAGGCGGTGACGCCGCCCGTCGTGGGATTGGTGAGCACGACGATATAGGGCAGCCGCGCCTTGCGCAGCCTTTGCACGGCGATGGTCGTGCGCGGCATCTGCATGAGCGAGAACATGCCCTCCTGCATGCGCGCGCCGCCCGAGGCCGTGAAGATGATGAAGGGCGTGCGCTTCTCGAGGGCGTAGGTGGCTCCGGCGATGATGGCTTCGCCGGCCGCCATGCCCAGCGAACCGCCCATGAACTCGAAATCCTGCACCGCGACGGTCACGGGGATTTCCTTGAGCCGCCCGATCGCGACGGTCACGGCGTCCGGGCGCCCGGTCTTGACCCGGTATTCCTTCAGCTTATCGACATAGCGCTTGATATCCCTGAATTTCAGAGGATCGGTCGGCGGCTCGGGCGTCGTCATCAGTTCGTAGGCGCCGTTGTCGAAAAGGCTGGCGAGGCGAGCCTCCACCGGAAAGCGCATGTGATAGCCGGAACTCGGCACCACATAGAGATTGGCCTCGATATCCTTGTGGAAGACGAGCTGGCCGCTTTCGGGACATTTGACCCATAGATTTTCGGGCGCCTCGCGCTTCAGGATCGCCTTGATCTTGGGCGGAACGACATCGGAATACCAGTTCATGACCATACCTTCGCGAAGGCGTCGAAGAGCTTTTTGAGCGGCGAAACGCTTTGCGGCCGGAGCCGGCGGGCGCTGCGCACCCCTTCCGCGATAGCGGCGACGAGGGAAGCGACCGAAGACGCCGTGCCCGGCCCGGCCCGATCCTCGGCGTCGAGCGAGTCCTTGATGGCGGAGACCAGAGCCGAGCCCACCACGACGCCGTCGGCGTTCGCGGCTATGACCGCGGCGCTCGCCGCGTTCTTCACGCCGAAACCGACCGCGACGGGCAAATTCGTATGGCTCTTGATGCGCTTCACGGCGGCGGCCACCCCCGAGTAATCCGCCAGCGCCGCGCCGGTGATCCCCGTAAGCGAGACATAATAAACGAAGCCGCTGGTGTTTTCGAGAACCTTCGGCAGCCGCTTGTCGTCCGTGGTGGGGGTCGCCAGCCTGATGAAGTTCAGTCCCGCGGCGCGGGCCGGCAGACACAGTTCCGCGTCTTCCTCCGGCGGCAGATCGACGACGATCAGCCCGTCGACGCCGGCGTCGAGGGCCGCCGCGAGAAAGGCTTCGACGCCGAAGACATAGATAGGATTGTAATAACCCATCAGAACGATGGGCGTCGTCTGGTCGAAGGCGCGAAAATCCGCGACCAGCTTCAGGGTCTTCTTCAGCGTCGTCCCCGCCCTGAGCGCGCGCAGCCCGGCAGCCTGGATCGCCGGACCGTCCGCCATCGGATCGGTGAAGGGCATCCCGACCTCGATCAGGTCGGCGCCGGCGCCGGGGAGGGCTTTCAGTATTTCGAGCGAAGTCTCGAGGTCGGGATCGCCGGCCATCACAAAGGTGACCAGAGCCGCGCGCCCTTCGGCGCGAAGAGCGGCAAAACGGGCGTCTATGCGTGTCGGCATGGGTTTTCGCGTATCCTTGAACCTTCGGGCGCCTTCCAGGTAGAGGCCGGGCGTCCGTCGACGCTGATTAGTCTCTGGGCCGCCCGGCGTCTACTGCTTTCACGGAATGGGATAAGCGCGGGTTTAGATCGTGACGCGGGCGCCGAGCTCCACCACCCTGTCGGTCGGAATGGAGAAGAAGTCCGTCGCATTGGCCGCCTGCTTGGTCAGCGCGACATAGAGCTTGTCCTGCCATGCCGGCATTTCGGAGCCCGCGCTTTCGACGATGGAGCGTCTGCCGAGGAAGAAGGAGGTCGTCATGATGTCGTATTTCAACCCGGCCTTGCGCATGGCGGCGAGGGCCGCGGGGACGCGCGGGCTCTCCATGAAGCCGAAGTGAATCGTCGCCCGGCTGAAATCCTCCGAAAGCTTCTCGATTTCGAATCTTTTCTCGGGCGGGACGCGGGGCACGTCTTCGGTGATGACGCAGATCACAAGCACGCGCTCATGCAGGACCTTGTTGTGCTTGAGGTTGTGCATGAGCGCAGTGGGCGCGACATTGGGGTCGCTGGTGAGGAAGATCGCGGCGCCCGGAACGCGGGTCGGCTTCGATTTCTGGAGCATGGCGATCAGATCCATGATCGGAATCGAATCGCGATGGGTTTTCTCCGCGAGCAGATGGGTGCCGCGCACCCAGGTCCACATGACGACGACCGAGCACGACGCCAGCAGCAAGGGGACCCAGCCGCCGTCTACGACCTTCATCAGATTCGCCGCGAGAAAGGCGAGATCGATCGAGAGAAAGGTGGAAATCAGCAGGAGAGACGCCCACAGCGGCCAGCGCCATTTCTTCCAGACCACCACGAAGGCCAGCGCCGTCGTCGTCACCATGGTGCCCGTGACCGCAATGCCATAGGCCGAGGCCAGAGCGGAAGAATTCTTGAAGACGATCACGAGGATCATGACGCCGATCAGCAGCAGCCGGTTGACGCGGCCGATGTAGATCTGGCCCTCCTGCATTTCGGAGGTGTGGGTGATCTCGAGCCTCGGCAGCAGCCCGAGCTGGATGGCCTGGCGCACCAGCGAAAAGGCTCCCGTCACGACCGCCTGGCTGGCGATGACCGTAGCCACGGTCGAAAGCACGACCAGGGGCAGCAGCGCCCAGTCGGGCGCCAGCAGAAAGAAGGGATTGTCGATGGCCTCGGGCTTCGACAGGATCAGGGCCCCCTGCCCCAGATAATTGAGCACGAGCGCGGGCAGGACGAAAAAGGTCCAGGCGACCTGAATGGGAAGGCGGCCGAAATGCCCCATGTCGGCGTAAAGCGCCTCCGCGCCGGTGACGCCGAGGAAGACGGAGCCGAGCACGGCGAAGCCGACCCAGCCGTGCTGGACCAGAAAGGAGAGGCCCGTCAGAGGATCGAAGGCGTGAAGGATCTGGGGCGCATCCGAAATGTGCATGCCGCCGAGCACGCCGATGGTCAGGAAAAAAGCGATCATGATCGGGCCGAAGAAGGCCGCGACTTTCGCCGTGCCGTGGCTTTGCACCCAGAACAGGGTCACCAGGATCGCCAAGGTGATGGGGATGACATAGTCGTTGAGACTATGCGTCACGAGGTCGAGGCCCTCGACCGCCGACAGCACGGAAATGGCGGGCGTGATGATGGCGTCGCCCGAAAAAAGCGCGGCGCCGGCGACCCCGAGCAGAAAGACGGCGTTGGCGCGCCGGCCGAGCGCGGACTGGGCCAGCGCCATCAGCGACAGGATGCCGCCCTCGCCGCGGTTGTCCGCGCGCATGAGGAAAAGGACGTATTTGGCCGTGACGGTGAAAATCAGCGCGTAGAGCAGAAGCGAGGCGGCGCCTATGACCGCTTCCTCGGTCAGCAGGTCGGCCTTGCTGGCATGGGACAGCGACTCGCGCAGCGCATAGAGCGGGCTGGTGCCGATATCGCCGTAGACGACGCCGATCGAGCCGATCAGCAAGGCGGGAAACGCACCGCGGCCATGATGGCGGGCCTGCGTTTCCGATGCGGCGATTTCACCGACGGAACGCGCTATATCCGTGCTCGGCTTCTCGGTCATGAAGGATCCTTATGATGAGCCCTGGCTGGCGGCGAGCTTCGTTTTTCTTCGCTTTTTCCCACGCCAAGCGGTCGTCTGCCGATTTCCATAAAGAAACGCTCGAGCGTTTCGTGAGACCCTCGAGCGGCCTGCATAATCCGACCAGCCTCCGCCGCCCTCGCCATTCTTTTAAAAAACCGGGCTTTAACCATGCGCTCAGTTCACGTTCGGCGGCGGGCATATACGCTTCTTTTGGCGGCTTGAGAAGCCGCGCTGTTCGAGACGCCTCGACCAGAGGCGGATTCGACCCGAAAACTGCAATATTCCGAACGCCAGGGAGATCGAGCCGATGACAGAGCGATCCACTTCCGATTACGCCAGGGCGGCGGGCGCGATCTCCTCGCAACGGATCGCGACCCCCGAAAAAGGACTTGAGGTAAAAGAGGTCCGCATTCCCACCGGGAGGGGCGACATGCCGGCCTATTTCGCAAAGCCGGCGACAGGGACGGGGTTTCCGGTCATATTGATCGCACAAGAGATATTCGGCTTGCACGAACATATCCGCGACATCGCGCGCCGCTTCGCCGCGCTCGGCTATCTCGCTGTGGCGCCGGATTATTTCTTCCGAGTCGGCGATCCCTCCGCTGCGCCCGACATAGCCGCGATCAGGCGGATCATTCTGGCGGCGCCGGACTCCGGAGTCATGACCGATTTCGATTCGGCGCTGGACTTCGCCGCCGCCTCGGCCGGAGACGTCTCACGCTCGGCGATCACCGGCTTTTGCTGGGGCGGCAGAATGGCGTGGCTCTACGCGCGACACAATCCGCGCCTGCGCGCGGCGATTCCCTGGTACGGCCGGCTCGGCGGCGACAAGACGGCGAACCAGCCGCTCTGGCCGCTCGACATCGCGCAGGAAATCGAGATCCCGGTTCTGGGGCTCTACGGCGGCGCCGATCCGTCGATCCCCCTGGATCAAATCGACGAAATGAGAGCGAAGCTGGGCGAGGCCGCGGTCCCGGCCGAAATCGTCGTCTATGCGGACGCCCCGCACGCTTTCTTCGCCGACTATCGCGAGAGCTATAGGCCCGAGGCGGCGCAAGACGCATGGCGGCGCACGCTGGAGTTTCTGCGCGAACGCGTTCTGCAAGAGTAATGTTTTTTGCGTGCTCGGGGTGTTGGGGATCAAGGCTCGCCATGCCAATAAGCTGCCCGGAGGGGGCGCTGCGCAAGCCGCGCCGCCGGCGCCCTCAGAAGTCGCTGGCGATCCCCTTGACTTCCCAGTCGCCGTAGCGCGCCGGGTCTTCCCCGCCCCGGCCGCCGATTTCCTCCGGGGCGGCTTTGGGCGAAGCGGCTTTCCTGCGCTGCGCCGCCTCTTCCAGGGCGCGCTGCGCCGCCGGGGGCAGCGCCCGCGACCGCCCGGGCTCTGCGGGGGCGTCCTCGCCGGGAGCTTTGCACAGAGGCGTGTCCGTCTCACCCATCTTTGACCTTTCATGCGCCCTCGGCGGCGGCCTATGGTATGATTCGCCGTTTTTGGGCCGGGAGCGGGCTGCGCGTGACTGATACTACTAGACCATTCGCCAAGCGAGCCAGACCTGCGGCCCGCGCGGCCAACAGGCAAGGTTTCGTTCCGGCCGATGCGGCCCGCGAAGCCGAGGCCATGAAAGTCCCCGGCCTGCCGGCGCGTATCGCCGCCGCCCATATCATCGCGGATGTCGCCCATGGCGGCCATCGCCTGGACGAATGCTTCTCTCCCCTCGCCGTGCCGGCGCGACTGACCGGCCTCGCCCCCCGCGACGTCGCTCTCGTGCGTTCGATCGCCACGACCGCGCTCCGCCGGCTGGGCGTCATTCGCAAGGCGCTTTCGATCCTGCTGGAAAAAGGCCTGCCGCGACAGGCCGCCCGGCTGGAATGGCCCCTCATCGCCGGCGCCGCCCAGATATTGTTTCTCGACGCCGCCGATCACGCGGCGGTCGACCTCGCCGTCCGCGCAGCCCGGCTCGAGCCCAAGAGCGCCGGCTTCGCGGGTCTGGTCAATGCGGTGCTCCGCAATCTGCAGCGGCGGCGCGAGGAGTTTCTGGAACTGGCGGCGAGCGGGGAATTCGACGCGCCGCCCTGGATGGCGCAGCGCTGGCGCAGGACCTATGGGGAGGCGGCGGCGAGAGCGATTTCCGCCATGCACATGATGGAGCCCCCTCTCGATCTTTCCTGCAAGAGCGACGCGGAAGGCTGGGCCGAGAGATTGGGCGGGGTTCTTCTGCCTACCGGGTCGGTCCGGCTGGTGGAGCGCACGCCGATCGCCGAGCTCGACGGCTATCGGGACGGCGAATGGTGGGTTCAGGACGCGGCCGCCGCCTTGCCGGCGCGCTTCCTTGCGGCGAAAGCCGACGAGCGCGTGCTCGACATGTGCGCGGCGCCGGGCGGCAAGACTGCGCAACTCGCCTTGTCGGGGGCTCGTGTCGTGGCGCTGGATCGCTCGGCCGAGAGGCTGAAACTGCTTGCCGCGAACCTCAATCGCCTGAAGCTGCATGCGGAGATTGCGGTCTCGGACGCCACCGGCTTTTCCGCGTCGCCCTTCGACGCCATCCTGGTCGACGCTCCGTGCTCGGCCACCGGCACCATCAGACGGCATCCCGACGTGCCCTGGACCAAAAAACCGGGAGATATCGAGGGGCTCGCCTCGATTCAGGCGAAAATGCTCGACCGCGCCGCGACTCTGGTCAGACCGGGCGGCAGAATCGTCTACTGCACCTGCTCGCTGGAGCCGGAAGAGGGCGAGTTGCAGATTGCGGCGTTCCTGCGTCGCAACCCGGATTTCAGGCGCGAGCCGCTCGAGCCGCGCAAGGACATGGTTCCCGCCGAATTCGTGAACGAAGACGGCGACATGCGCACCTTGCCGACCATGCTGCCCCATGCGGAGCCTCGCCTCGCCGGAGTCGACGGTTTCTTCGCCTCCCGAATCGTACGCCGGGAGTGAAGGGGCGGGCGCCACAGACCGGCGCTCACCATCAAGAAAAAGCCGCCTGCCCGCCCGGCCTGGAGGGCGCGCGCCCGGCGCCAGACAGTCTAGCAGCCAGTTAGGCTCGTAAAATAAAGACTTACAGCTATCCGTAATACATCGTTCGCTTAGCGCTAACCTGTCCGGGATGAAGATTGACCGAGCGCTATTTTGACAATCTGGAAATAATTTTGACAATTCAGAAAAAACGCCTTAGCTCTCGCCGCGTTCGAGGCAACTGAGGCTAACTGGGGGAACGCCTGTTTGACGCGCATCCTCGGAACGTATTTTCCGCGAAAAGTCCGAGGACATCGCGAAAGGAATTACGCTCCGTCCTTTTGATCAGGCGCGATTTTCCGTTGCTCGTCATACGAGCGGAACTGCGCGGGAAGCGCGTTTTTTTCTGAACATGGTTCTGTCCGTAGTTGGCCGGCAACGCCGTTGCTTAGCGACAAAAACCAAGACTTTCGACTAGAAAGGACAGTTAAATGTTAAAAAGACTTATGATCGCCGCGACTGCGGCGGCTGGAGTGAGCGCGCTCGCCGGCTCGGCCCAGGCCAGCACGCTGCCGGCGACTTGCGCCGGCCTCAGCTCCACTCAGGCCGCCAGCTTCAACAGCGCCCTCAAGGCGGCGCTTTCCCAGGCGGTCCAGTCGGGCATCAACGGCGGCCTCGGCTTCAACATGTGGGCGACCGTCGTGGCCAACGACGGCACGGTCTGCGCCGTCGCCTATTCGGGCGCTTCCTATACGGATCAGTGGCTCGCGAGCCGCGTGATTTCCGCGCAGAAGTCGGCCACCGCCAACAGCCTCAGCCTCGGCGCGGTGGGCGGAGCCAGCTCGAACGGCAAGCTCGCGCTGTCGACGGCCAATCTCTATTCGGCGACGCGCGACGGCGGCAGCCTGTTCGGCCTCCAGTTCAGCAATCCGGTCGATCCGGCCGACGCCTATCACAATGCGGACGGCTCGACCCCGAACGCGGCCAACTTCGGCACGGCCAACGATCCGCTGGTCGGACGGCCGGTCGGCGGCGTGAACGTCTTCGGCGGCGGTCTTGCGCTTTATAACAATTCGGGCGCGAAGGTCGGCGCCGTCGGCGTCAGCGGCGACACCTCCTGCACCGACCACATGATCGCCTGGCAGGTCCGCCATATTCTCGCGTACGACTTCCTCGCGACCGGCGGCATCGGCGGCGTGGCGGGCCTTGGCGGCGACACCGCCCATCCCGACAACATCATCTTCGATATCCCGAACAACTCGACCGGAACGGTCGGCGGCAACGGCATCAGCACCAGCGGCTGGGGCCATCCCACCTGCCTGAACACGCCCAATCCGGCCAAGCTGCCTCCGGTTCGCTGAACCTGCTCGCAAGCGCGATCGCTCGATCTCCGGGAAGCGGCGAAAGCCGCTTCCTTTTATTTTGCCCACTTTTACGACGGCGCTTTTTCGCCTACAGACGGTCTCATATCGTCATGAGGAGCATCGCAATATGATTGGACGCCTCAACCACGTCGCCATTGCCGTCGCCGACGTCGAAAAGGCCTCGAAGGTTTACGCCTCCACGCTCGGCGCGAAAGTCGGACCGGCGGAGATCGTGGCCGAACATGGCGTCAAGGTCGTGTTCGTCGAACTGCCCAACACCAAGATCGAACTGCTGGAGCCCTATGGCGAAAACTCGCCCATCGCCGCTTTCGTGGAAAAGAACCCCGCCGGGGGCATCCACCATGTCTGTTACGAGGTGGACGACATCGTCAAGGCGCGCGATCATCTGAAGAGCGAAGGAGCCCGCGTTCTGGGAGACGGATCGCCGAGGATCGGCGCCCACGGCAAGCCGGTGCTGTTCCTGCACCCGAAGGATTTCTGCGGCACGCTGGTCGAACTCGAGCAAGCGTAAGCCGCGCGCGCAAGACGCCTCCTCGTCGTCCGATTGCGGCGAACCGCCTTCCGCTTCATGGTAGGCTCGACCATCCGCGCGAAACGTCGCGACGCTTCAGGGGCTGAATGCGCCGGAAAGCGTGTTTAAGAGAGGCGCCTCATGCCCATCCAAACTTCAGTCGCCGTGGCGGTCTATTTCACCATGTGGTGGATCGTCCTCTTCGCCATTCTCCCACTCGGCGTGCGCTCGCTACACGAAGACGGCGAGACTCCGGCCGGCTCCGATCCGGGCGCGCCCATGGCTCCGATGCTGCTGAAGAAGGCCGCGCTGACGACGGTGGTCTCGGCCGTGCTGTTCGGCCTCTTCATGGTCGCGCTGAAACTGATGGGCTGAGCCCGAAGGGTTTCCTTCGCGCGCAAACCGGGCTAAACGGCGCGGGAGCATAGTGAAGCCAATCCCCTGCAAAAAACGGACATCTCGATGACTGAACAAGGATCGTCGTCAACTCGCGCGCCTTTCAGCGGCGTTCTTGCGGGCAAGAAGGGACTTATTCTCGGCGTCGCCAACAACCGCTCGATCGCATGGGGCATCGCCAAGGCCGCGCGCGACGCGGGAGCGGAGCTGGCGTTGACCTATCAGGTCGAGGCTTTGGAAAAGCGCGTCCGGCCTCTCGCCGCCGAACTCGGCGCGACGGTGGTGGGACGCTGCGACGTTTCGGAAACGGAAACGATCGACGCCGTTTTTGCAGAGGTCGAAAAACTCTGGGGCAAGCTCGATTTCGTCGTCCATTGTCTCGCTTATTCGGACAAGGACCAGCTCGACGGCCGCTATGTCGACACCACGCTGGAAAACTTCAACCAGTCGCTGGCGATCTCCTGCTACTCCTTCACCGCCATCGCCCAGCGCGCGGAAAAGCTGCTGAAGGACGGCGGCTCCCTACTTACCCTCACCTATTACGGCGCCGAGAAATGGATGCCGCATTACAATGTCATGGGCGTGGCCAAGGCGGCGCTGGAGGCTTCGGTGCGCTACCTCGCGGCCGATCTCGGGGAGAAGAACATCCGCGTCAACGCCATCTCGGCTGGGCCCATAAAGACCCTGGCCGCCTCCGGCATCGGCGACTTCCGCTATATTCTGAGATGGAATGAATATAATTCGCCGCTGCGCCGCGTCGTGACCATCGAGGAAGTGGGCGAGACCGCGGTTTATCTCCTGTCGCCGATGTCGCGCGGCGTTTCCGGCGAGGTTCTCCATGTCGACGCGGGCTATCACGTCGTGGGCATGATGAATCCTTCCGCGGCTTCCAAGATGGCCGATCTACTGGCGCTGCTGCCCGCAGAAAAATAATCTGCGCGAAACTCGCCGGCGGCGTGATAAGCTTGTCCAGCTCGTGTTTTCACGCTAGGCGGTTCAATGCGCCGCAACGTCGATCTGCTCAGGGACCTGATGCTGGCGCTCGAACCGCTCGAGCGCTCGCCGCCCGAGGCGGTTTTTCTCGAGCTGGACGAATTTGCGCTGAGGATGGGACAGTCGGCGGAGACTGTCTGCGCGCATCTGGATCTATTGTTGGCGCAGGGCTTCATCGACGGCCCTGGAATCTATCGAACCGCTTGGCTTTTTCGCAAATTGACTCCGAAGGGCCTGGCGCTCGCCGACAATATCAGGGATGCGCGGAGCTGGGATGCAATCAAGCGAAGCTATTCCTCAATGCTGGATCAATGAAAATCGGGCAGTCCGGCCAGTCCCGGAAACCTGCCCGCAGCACTTCTTAGACAGGCGAACCTCAAGTGACATTTCCGCACGCCAGCCCTCCGCTGGCCCGCGCGCTCAGCGAGCGCAACTACAACGACCTGACCCCGATTCAATCGGCGGTGCTGGCGCCCGAGGCGCGCTCTCGCGACATCCTCGCCTCCGCCCAGACCGGTTCGGGGAAAACGGTCGCCTTCGGCCTCGCCATGGCTCCCGAGCTTCTCGGAGACGCGCAGAGCCTGCCGCAGGCGGGAGCCCCGCTCGCGCTGGTGATCGCCCCGACGCGCGAACTCGCCCTGCAGGTCCGCCGTGAGTTGGAATGGCTCTATTCCTATGCAGGCGCCAGAATCATCGCCTGCGTCGGCGGAATGAATCCCCATCTCGAGCGCCGCCAGCTCGCCGAGGGCGGACATATCGTCGTCGGCACGCCGGGCCGGCTGCGCGATCACATCGAACGCGGCGGGCTGAACGCCGCTTCGCTGAAGGTCGTCGCGCTCGACGAAGCCGACGAGATGCTCGACATGGGCTTCAGGGAGGATCTCGAATTCATCCTCGACGCCGCGCCGGTCGAGCGGCGCACGCTGCTGTTCTCCGCCACCATGCCCAAGGCGATCGCGGCGCTGGCGAAGCGCTACCAGCGCGATCCCTTGCGGGTGGAGGTCGAGCGCAGCGACCGGGGACACGCCGACATCGAATATCGCGCGGTCCGCGTAGGTCCCAAGGAGATCGAGCTCGCGGTCGTCAACCTGCTTCGCTTCTTCGAAACGCCGACGGCCATCGTCTTCTGCAACACGCGCGAATCGGTGCGCCACCTGCACGCGACTCTGATCGAGCGTGGCTTTTCCGCCGCTCTGCTTTCGGGAGAGCTCAGCCAGCACGAACGCAACCAGTCGATGCAGGCTCTGCGCGACGGACGCGCGCGCGTCTGTGTCGCGACCGACGTCGCCGCACGGGGCATCGACCTGCCGCAACTCGGTCTCGTCATCCATGCGGAACTGCCGACCGACGCAGAGACCCTGCAGCATCGCAGCGGCCGAACCGGCCGCGCGGGCCGCAAGGGCGTCAGCGCCCTGCTGACGCCGCCGTCGCGCCGCCGCCGGCTGGAAATGCTGCTCAGAGAGGCGGGGGTGCGCGCGATCTGGAGCGGCCCGCCGACGGCGGACGAAATCCGCAAGCTCGATCAGGAGCGTCTGTTCAAGGATCCGCTGCTGGCGGAAACCCCGACCGAGCAGGAGCTGGAGCTCGGGCGCCTGCTGCTCGCCGACGCGACCCCGGAAAGGCTCGCCGCAGCCCTGATCCGACTCTATTATTCGCGCCTGCCTGCGGTGGAGGAGGTCGCCGATCCCGGCGAGGAGCCGCTCAGAAGCCGCGAGCCGTCGGCAGGCCGGCCGGCCGCCGCCACGAGGTTTCCGCAGGGTTCGGTGTGGTTCAGGCTCGATATCGGCCGCAAGAGGAACGCCGATCCGAAATGGCTGCTCCCCATGCTTTGCCGCAAGGGCTCCATCAGGAAGCAGGACGTCGGCGCGATCCGCATCTTCGATCACGAGACGCAGTTCGAGGTGGCGCAGGACGCGGCGGAACTGTTCAGCGCCAATATCCGCCGTCCGGGCGGCGAGCCTGTGAAGATCGAACGTCTCGCCGAGCACGGCAAGCCCGACCACGCCAAGAGGATTCGGCCGCAGCGGGACAAACACCGCGCGCCGACGGGCTCGAAAGACTGACGCGCGCCAAGCCGCGGCGAAATTATCGCGATGAGGGAACAACGCCCTACGGGAAAGCGGGACAGCCCCGCCCTCGACGCGCGCTCCAGGCGGAGATTTTCCTACGAATACGAAATGCCGCTCCAATCGAGCGGATTTCGTATCAGTCCGCCTGGCGCTGCGGTTTGGCGGTTTCTTCGATTTCCTCGCGCCTCCGGAAGCGCAGAACCGCGCCGGGCGCCCGGTTTCGAGCCGTTATGCGGTTGCGGCCGGTGCCTGTCAGCACATAATGGCCGCGGCTGTCGTCCCAGCGCATGAGATCGGCCTGGATGGCGGTCTGGCGCAGAACCATGGTCATGGGGTCTTGCACATGAGCCGGCGCGATGTCCCCATGGACGTCGACCTTCCTCAGCGCTTCGACCAGTTTGGTTTCGTGAGGGTCTGTCATTGATCCAAACATGGCGCCTAACGAGGCGCGCCGCAAGCCCCTTGTGCGAGCGCCTTAAGTAAAGGCCACACAAGTTAATACGGTTACTTTCAATAGCTTAGATTAAACATTACCCGAAACGGGCTAACCCGGCTGGCCCATTCGGGCCAAGCTCGAGCCGCCAGGGCCCCTCTGTGGGTTCGAGGCGGAAGGACGCGACGAGGGGCGCATGAAGCGATCCGACGATCGGTTCGGGCGCGTAAACTTCATCCTCGAGGCCCCGGTTGAGCAGAAAAGCGCCGGCGCAGGTCCGCGCCAGCGAGCGCGAGGCCAGCACATGGTCGATCAGCGTCGGCCTTCCGGCATGAATGACGCTGTAACGCTTTTCCTGCGGGACGAATTCTTCCATCGGGCGAAACAGATGGGCCTCGTCCTTGCCTTCTCCGGCGAGGATCCGGGTCGGCGCGTCATGTTCGTCGGCGTTGAAATCGCCGCAGACGACGATCCGCGCATCCGCCTCGAGGTCGAACAGAGTCTCGGCGAAAAGACGGGCCTCCAGCGCCTGGCCTTCGCGCTTCTGCGCCGCCAGAAATTGTCCCTCCGCGACCGCTCTCGCCCCGAGCGCTCCCGGCACGGGCGCCGGCCGCGGCGCGCGCAGATGGAGATCGATCACATGCAGCCGCGTCTCGTTTGGCAGAGCGATGCAGGCGTAGAGCAGCGGCCGGTCGAACGCGATCTCGACCGGCTCGGGCTCGGGGCCGCCCTCATGCGGCGGCCGCCAGCTCTGCCTCGGGACGATGTCGTGGTGAATCTGTCGCCGTTCCAGAATCGGAAAACGGCTCAGGATCACGAGATTATGAACATCGGCGGGAAACGGGCCGCCCGGCCGCGTGCTGGCGGCGCGATGGTAATTTTCGTAAGGGCCGCCCGAAAGCAGCCGGTCGAGCGCGGTAAAGCGCCGCGGCGCATGGGCCGACGGCCTGTGCGCCCCTATCTCCTGCAGGCATAGAACGTCGGCGTCGAGTTCGCGCAGCATCGGGTCCAGCACGGCTTTGCGGCGCGCGAAGGCCTCCTCCCCGGTCGGGGTCCATTCGAGATTCTCCAGGTTGAAGGTCGCGACGCGGAACTCGGCCTGCATGGTTCTCGACCTTTGGAGCGTTTATCGGCCGGACGGAATCGTCCGGCGGCATAGAAATCGCTCCCGATCAATAAACTGGAGCGCACCCCTATCGCAAAATCCCGCCGGCTCGAAATCGCGAGGGCGCGGCGGCTTCCAAAATTCTCCGGGAAATGTATTCTGAACTGGGCGAAACGAGGCGGCCGCTATGGAAAAGACTTGGTACGCCAACATAGGCGCACTGTTGTTTTTCGTGCTCGGCGCGCTGTTGTTGCAGCAGTTCTGGAGCAGCGCCCAGCAGACCGAAGTCGTTCCCTACAGCGAATATTACAAGCTTCTGACCGACGACAAGATTTCCGAGGTCGCGGTTTCCAGCCAATATGTGCGCGCCACCTTGAAAGAGCCTCAGAAAGACGGCCACAAGGAAATCGTCGCGGTTCGCGTCGACCCCAATGTCGCGCAGGAGCTGGAGACCGCCAAGGTCAAGTTCTCGGGCGTTCCCGAGCAAGGCTGGTTTACGACCCTGCTTTCCTGGGTGATCCCGACGCTGCTGTTCTTTTTCATCTGGAGCCTGTTCGCCCGGCGCGCCGGCGGGGGCATCGGCTCGCTGATGTCGGTGGGACAGAGCAAGGCCAAGATTTTCGTCGAAAAAGACACCCACACCGGTTTCGCCGACGTCGCCGGAGTCGACGAAGCCAAGGAGGAACTGCAGGAAATCGTCGCCTTTCTCAAAGACCCGGCGACCCATATGCGCCTCGGCGCCCGCATGCCCAAAGGCATATTGCTGGTGGGGCCGCCCGGCACCGGCAAGACCCTGCTCGCCCGCGCCGTGGCGGGCGAAGCGGGGGTTCCGTTCTTTTCCATCAACGGCTCCGAATTCGTCGAAATGTTCGTCGGGGTGGGCGCGGCGCGAGTCAGGGATCTCTTCGCCCAGGCGCGGGCCAGCGCTCCCTGCATCATCTTCATCGACGAGCTCGACGCGCTGGGCCGGGCTCGCGGCCTCGCCGGCCTCTCGGGCGGCGCCGACGAAAAAGAGCAGACCCTGAACCAGCTGCTGAGCGAGCTCGACGGTTTCGACCCGACCATCGGCGTGGTGCTTCTCGCGGCCACCAATCGTCCCGAAGTGCTCGATCCCGCCCTGCTGCGGGCGGGGCGCTTCGATCGGCAGATTTCCGTCGACCGGCCCGACAAGAACGGCCGCGCCGAGATCCTGCAGGTCCATCTGCGCAAAATAAAACTGAGCCCGGACGCAGATCCCGCGCAGATCGCAGCGCTGACGCCGGGCTTCACCGGGGCCGATCTCGCCAATCTCGTCAACGAGGCGGCGATGATCGCGACCCGGCGGCGCGCGCAATCGGTCTCGCTGGAGGATTTCACCGCCGCGGTGGAGCGCGTGCTGGCCGGCCCGGAGAAGCGCAAGAAGCTGATCAACCCCGAAGAAAGGCGGATCGTCGCCTTTCACGAGATGGGCCATGCGATCGTCGCCATGGCCCTGCCGCGGATGGATCCGATCAAGAAGGTTTCGATTATTCCGCGCGGCATGGGCGCCCTCGGCTACACCATGCAGATGCCCACCGAAGACCGCTATCTGATGACGCGCAGCGAGCTGCTCGACCGTATCACGGTGCTGCTCGGCGGCCGCGCCGCGGAAGTAAGAATATTCAAGGAGCCGACCACGGGCGCGGCCGACGACCTCCAGCGCGCGACCGAAATGGCCCGCTCGATGGTTTCGCGTTTCGGCATGGAGCCCGCGATCGGCCAGGCGATCTACGCCGCCGAACGCCCGCGCTATCTGGACGCGGCCGGAATGCTCCCGCAGCAGCCGCTCGCGAGCGAAGAAACCAGCGCTCATATCGACGCCGCCGTAAAAGCCCTCATTCAAAAGGCGTTCGAACGGGCGACGGCCATCCTCGCCAGTTGCGCTTCCATTCATGAAGAGACCTCGGCGCGCCTGCTCGAAAAGGAAACCTTCACCGAAGAAGAACTCGCGCCGATCCGGGACGCGGTGCGCGCGCGGGCGGCGCTCGCGGCCTGATTGCGCTCAACCCAGCAGCGCGCCGGCGCCGAGCAGCGCCAGCGCGGGATGGGTGACGACATAAGTCGGGATATTCTTCAGATAGGCTTCAAAGCGCCCTTTGCTCTCGAAGCGCCGCCGGAATTGCGAGCGCTCGAAATAATCCCCGAGCCTCGGCACGATGCCGCCGGCGATATAGACGCCGCCGCGCGCGCCCAGCGTCAAAGCGAGATTGCCGGCCACGGTCCCGAGCATGGCGCAGAACATCGCCAGCGCCTCGCCGGCGCGGGCGTCCTTCTGCAAAATCGACGGGTCGCTGATCTGCTCCGGGATATAATCGTGCGCGACCGCGCCCGCGGCCTCGCAAAGCGCGGAATAAATATTGACGAGGCCCGGACCGGAAAGAACGCGCTCCGCCGAAACATGCCCGTAGCGGCGGCGCAGGATCTCGATCACGAGGCTTTCCCTCTCGTCGGCGGGAGACATGGTGACATGCCCGCCTTCGCCTTCCACCGGCGTCAGGCCCGCGGGCGACGGGGCCAGCGCGCTGACGCCGAGACCGCTGCCGGGGCCGATCACGCCGATGCTCGCGCCGGGAACCGGGACTCCCTCGCCGATCTGCGCGCGGCTTTCCTCCGTCAGATGCGGTATTGCGAGCGCATTGGCGACGAAATCGTTGACCACTCTGAGACGATCGAAGCCGAGCGACTGCGCGAGCGCTTGAATCGAGAAAGACCAGGGGTGGTTCGTCATCGTCACCTGATCCCCGATCACCGGACCGGCGACGGCGAGGGCCGCCTGGCGCGGGCGAGCCTCGCCGGCATGGGCGAGATAGACCTCGATCGCCTGGGCCATGGAGGCATGGTCGTCGACCAGACAGCGCCACGGACAGGAGATGCGGCCGTCCGGCTCGATCAGCGCAAAGCGCGCATTGGTGCCGCCGATGTCTGCGACCAACCCTGTCCCGAGACTGCCCATGGCTTTACTTTCTGGAGCGTTTCCAGCCGAAGTGGACGCCGGTTCGGCGTGGGAGACGCGTAAAGACAAAAAATTAGAGCGCTTTCCTGTTCGATGAAACATGAAAGTCTCTAGATCCCATTGTTTCATCGTGTTTTCTTCACGCGAACCGGTATCCACTTCGCTCGAAAACACTCTAAAGGCGGCGCGCCGCCGCCCTGGCGGCGCAAGCCGTGATGAAACACGCATAGCTCCAGGCGAGGTTTTTCGCCGAGGTCTGCGTTCCATCCTGCTGGCTGAACTGCTCGGACAATTCCCCGCTCTGCGGAACATATTTCCGCACCGTGGCCATATAGGCGTCGCCGCGATCGAGCATCGCCGTAAAGAGCCGCTCCCGCAGCTCCTCGCCGATAAAGTCCCCGGCGAGCGCTTGCTCGGGCTCGCGCAACAGCGCCGAGAGCGCGGCGCGGTTGTCCGCCGAAACGGGAATGGCCAAGCCCTTCGCGACCGCTTCGGCGAAACGATAATAGAACTCGGCCGCGCCCAGAGTGGAAAAATAATAGGCCCCGCCGCTGTAATAGACGTCGCCCGAATATCTGCCGAGGGCGGGGGCGCAATCGGCGCCGCGGCCGTGATTGATCGGATATTCGGCGTCGAACATTTCTTCGATGCGCGCGAGTGTATTCAACTGAACGGGATCGAGAACGCTGTGCGGCCCCTCGGCGCGGCGGGCGTGCACGGCGGCGAGCGGCGTCGCGATGTCGAGCCGGCGCGGCGGCGCGGCCAAGGGCGTTACGGCGGCGCCCGGAACGCGGCTGAGATAGACGCCTTCGGCGGCGTAATGATCTGCGAGACAGCCGAGCAATTCTTGCGCGGCCTCCTTGCATTTTTGCGCGCGCGTCGCATCGCCGCGTTTGGCGAGCCAGACCGCGCCGTCAGTGAGCGCGGCATATTGCACGGCGCGGGTGTAATAGTGATGCCCCGAGACTTCCTCCCAGAGATCGAAACAGGGCTCGCGCCAATGCGCCAGCGTGTAATCGAGATCGTAATCGATCAGCGCACGAACGCGATCTTCGCGGGCCGGCTCGCAGAAGACGGGAAGAGCCGTAAAGCGCATGATCGTCAGAGCGCGCAGCGCCGGTCCGTCGTTCTGCGGCCTCGACCACTTTATGAGATCGAAGCTTCCGTCCGCATTGTAGCGCACCTCGCCGAGCGCGCGGTCGCCGACGACCTGGGCAAGCTCTTCATCGGAACGAAGCCACTTCAGCGCTTCCGGCGCGGCCCTCGCCCGAAAATCCCCTCGCTGTAGAAACTCCGGGCCGTTCAGCCGGCAAAGCCCGAGCGAGAAATCGACGAAATCGTCGAGATGCCCTGCAGCCTCCGGCCCGAGGGCTTTTTCTTCGATCAGCGTCCGCAGGGCGTCGACGACGATGGCCGAATCGCGCAGCCAATGAAAAAAGTAATCCGGGTTCGGATCATAGGAGGCGGTTTCGGGAGAGGCCAGAACCGAGCCTCGCACCGGCCTTATCGTCTGCCCGAAACTAGGACGCTCTTTCACCAGCGCGGTCGCGGAGACGGCGCGCAGCATGCCCGCGGCCGAGACCGCATATTGCCGGGCCATCCATGTCTCCAGCTGATCCCGATCCTCGCTCATGAGCCTCACGCCGTCTCCCCTGCCCCGCTGCGCAAATGCGGACTTTCGAACCCCAGCCTGCGCAGGCCGCGCCGCACGTCGGGGTCGGCCATGAACAGCGCCCACAACAGCCCGGAGCGGTAGTTTTCCACCATCGCCACGATCGGCCCCTGGTCGATGCCGAGATGCGCATCGGAGATCCAGCCGGTGCTTTCCTGGAAGGCGTCGACGAAGCCGAACCGGCCCCAAAGCCTGCCTCCCAGGCGATGATGAAAACCGCGCAGGGCCGCCATGGCGGCCTCGGGGGCGTAGGGAAAGCTCGAGAGCGCGGCGGTCGGCGCAATCACGCCATCGTCTTCCTGCGGAGAATGCTCGCGGTAGCCCTGAGGATCGTCGCTGGAGGTGAGGCCCCAGCAATCGACTCCATATCCCGCATGGCCGCCCGGGTTGCGCCTGCAATGTTCGATCTGGATTTGCACATGGGCGCAGTTCTGACGCCAGTAGTCTGCGTATCTATCCTTCAAACCGCGGGGGTCGAGCCCGCAGAAGGAATAATGGGCGAAGAAAAGCGGCCCGCCCAACGCGGGCCCGAGCGGAAGCTCGACGCCATAATAGCTATGGCCGTTGAGAAATCCCCGGCTCTGGGCCCATCCCTCGTGATAGCACATCGGATCGACGCCGAAGCGGGGCGCGCCGGCGGCGAGCGCATAGGTCAGCAGACATTCGTTCCAGCCCCTGATTTCATGCCCGAGGCTGAAGCCGTTGTTGGGGCTCCAATGCCAGGTGAGCGCACGGGCGCCCTCGCGCAGATGCCAGCTCCATTCGATATCTTCCCAAAGCGCCGTGATGCGCTCCCGCAGTCTTGTCTCGGGAAGCGCAACCGCGTCGAAATAGCGCCGCGCGCACAACAGGCCCTGGCACAGCAGGGAAGTCTCGACGAGGTCGCCGCCGTCGTCCTTGCGGCTGAAGGGAATGGTTGCTGCGCTGCGCCCGTTTATGAAATGGGCGAAGACGCCGTGATAGCTGGTTGCGCGCTCGAGGCCGTCCAGCATCAAGCTCAGGCGCTCGACCGCTTCCTCGCGCTTCACCCAGTTGCGCGCCGCAGCGACGACGATCGCCATGAAGCCGAAGCCGGTGGCGCCGATGGCTACGATGTCGTTCTCGGGCTGCTTTGCGACGCCGATGCGATCGCGGGAGAGGCCATAAGACGGATGTGCGCCGTCCCAGAAATAACGAAAGCTTTCCCTTTGCGCCAAATCGATCAGCGCTTCGTCGCTATAATGCGTCCTTCGTCTGGCGCTCACGGTTCAACTTTCGAGTCTCTGTGCGTCGCACGCGCTCCTCGCGGTGACTGCGAAGCAGTTGCGGCAGGCGCTACGCCGCCTCTTCCTTCAGACATTCTCCTTCGCGGTCGAGGTTCAAATGGACGACGCGATCGAAACAATCTGGCTCGGCCTGAGGGCCGTCTATGCACAGCAGGGCGGCGCTTTTGAGCTCTTTGGAAAATATCTGGAACAGGGTCTTGCGCAGGTCTGCGGCCAGCGCGCCGACAGCCCCGTCGATCACCACGCAATGGGGCTTATGGAGAAGCAGCCGGGCGAATGCGACGCCCTGCTGCTCGCGCTCGGTCAATTCCCGGTCCCAACGGGCCCGTCGGTCCAGAACCTTCGAAAGATAGGCGAACCCCAACCGCGTCAGCGCGAAGACGTAGTCCTCCTCGGCGAAATCTTCTGCGCGCAGCGGATAGGCGAGCACGTCCCGCAACGGGCCGTCGGGGATGAAGGGACGCTTGGGCATGAACATGACGCCGCCGACCGGCGTAATTACTGCGCCTTCGCCCCAAGGCCAAAGGCCCGCGAGCGCGCGAAACAGACAGGTTTTTCCAGAGGCGGGCGGACCTACCGCCAGGACATGCTCGCCCGGCGCGATCTCGATGCGATCCTGGTCGAGGACGCTGCATCCCGCCGGCGACAAAATGCGCAGGCGATCGAGGACCAGCCGATCTCCTTTTTCACAAATTTCTATTCTGCTCGTCTCTTCGCCGACGCTGTCCATTTGCAGCAAGGCCTGCCGGAAGCCGATGACGCGGTGCAGAGTGGCGCTCCAATCGGCGATCGCGCCCGCATTGTCCACGAACCATCTCAGCGACTGCTGCACCTGAGTGAAAGCGCCGGCGCTCATCAGCAGCCCGCCCAGCGTCAGCCCGCCGCTGAAATAGGCGGGCGCGGCGACGATGATCGGCGCGACGATGGTGAACCACCCGTAGCCGGCCGTCACCCATGTCAGATTGGTGATCGCGCTCACGAGTCGGCGAAGGATCTCGAGCACGCGATCGAGTTCGTGATCGAGCCGGGTTTTCTCTTCTTTCTCGCCGCGATAGGCCGCGATTCCCTCGGCATGTTCGTTGACATGGACCAAAGCGAAGCGAAGATCGGATTCGCGCGCATAATGTTCGGCGTTGAGAGGAATCAGCGGCCGACCGACCTTCCAGCTCGCGAGAGAAGCCGCGCCGGCGTAAAACAGCGCGCACCACACCATATAGCCCGGAACGACATAGCTCTCGCCCGAGATCAAAAATACCACGCCGGACGACAGCGCCCACAGCACGCCTATGAAGCTGAACAGCAACAATGTGGCCTGGAGAAGCCCGACGCCGAGATCGGTGGTCAGATCGGAGAGGTGGCGCACGTCTTCGTGAATGCGCTGGTCGGGATTGACGCCGATCTCGCCGGCGCCGGCGATCATGAAGGCGCGCCGCGGGGCCAGCCACTGGTCGAACAGATCGCGCGTCAAAGCCTCGCGAAGCCGCATGCGCAGCATCTGGTTGAACCATGTCTGCGCGACGTTCAGCGCCAGAAGAACGCCGCCGAGAACGACGAAGACTTGGAGCTGGCCGACGAAGCCCAAAAAGTCCCGGTTCGACAGCGCGTCATAGAAGGGCTTGTTCCAGGCGTTCAGCCGGATCTGGCCATAGGCGGTGGCCGAGATCACGACAAGCAGAGCGATGCACAGCCAGAACAGAATCGAACGCTGGGGAGACATGCGCAAGAGACGCAGCATGACTCGCGTTTCCTGGGCGAGAGAGAGTTTACGCCGCGTCATATTCTCCCTGTCCGCAATTGGGTGCGAAAGCGAGTGCCGCCGCGCGCATGATGCGCTTAATATGCAGGCGCTGGCAACAGCGGATTCGCCCGTGCGCGGCGTTTTCAATGCGCGCGTTCGCCGCGGGCCGTGAGAGGCGCGAAATGACGACGACGATCGAACGTCTTCTTTCCGAAATGACCCTCGACGAGAAAATCGGACAGCTCAATCTGGTCACCGCGGGGCAGGCCGTCACCGGCCCCATCGGCAATGGCGACATATCCGAAAACATCCGCGCCGGTTTCGTCGGCGGCGTCCTCAATATCTGGGGAAGGGATGAAATCCGCGCCGCCCAGCGGCTGGCGACGGAAGAAACGCGCCTCGGAATCCCGCTGTTCTTCGGGCTCGACGTGCTGCACGGCTATAAGACCATTTTCCCGATTCCCCTCGCCGAAGCCGGCCTGTTCGATCCGCTGGCGTGGGAGCGCTCCGCCCGCGTCGCAGCCGCTGAGGCCGCAGCCGACGGCCTCGATCTCACCTTCGCCCCGATGCTCGACGTCGCGCGCGATCCGCGCTGGGGCCGTATCGCCGAAGGGCCCGGGGAAGACCCGCTCGTCGCTTCCGTCTTCGCCAAAGCCAAGGTGCGCGGCTTTCAGGGCGCGAGACTTTCGGGCCGCAGCGCGGTCGCGGCGACGGCAAAGCATTTCTGCGCCGGCGGGGCGGCGCTGGGCGGACGCGAATATGCGCCGGTCGACATATCCGAACGGACCTTGGAGGAAGTCTATCTGCCGCCCTTCCTGGCCGCGGTCGAGGCGGGCTGCGCCGCGATCATGCCGGCGTTCAACAGTCTCAACGGCGTGCCCATGTCCATGCATCGGGACCTGCTGACGGGGCGCCTGCGCGAGGAACACGGATTCTCGGGCCTCTTCATCAGCGACTACACCGCAATCGCCGAACTCGTCGAACATGGCGTCGCGGCCAGCCTGGTCGAGGCGGCGGCGCTGGCGCTGAGGGCGGGCGTGGACGTCGACATGGTGAGCGGGGTCTATGTCGGCGGCCTGAAACAAGCGCTCGAGCGCGGCCTGGTCGATTTGGGCGACATCGACGGGGCGGTCCGGCGCGTGCTGAAGCTCAAAAACGATCTCGGACTTTTCGACGATCCTTACCGCCGCCTCGGAGCGACGGAAATAGCGCAGCATGAGACGAACGCGCTTGCGCTCGACATCGCGCGGCGCGCGGTCACGCTGCTGACCAACAAGGGCGTCCTGCCGCTCTCCCCAAAACTCCGCCGCCTCGCCGTCATCGGCCCGCTGGCCGACGCCCGCGGAGAGATGCTCGGGCCGTGGTCGGCGGCGGGCGCGCCGGAAAATTGCGTCACGATATTGGAAGGCTTGAGGAACGCCCTTCCCGACGCGGAAATATCCTTTCATCCCGGCTGTGGGATAAACGACGACGACCGAAGCGGCTTCGAACAGGCCAAAGCGATATGCGCGGCGTCGGAGGCGGTTGTGCTCTGCCTCGGCGAAGCCGCCGGCATGAGCGGCGAGGCGGCGAGTCGCGCCAGACTGACGCTTCCAGGCGTCCAGCGCCAATTGGCGGAGGAAGCGCTTTCCACCGGGGTTCCGACCGTCGCCGTCTTATGCTCGGGCCGCCCCCTCATCATCGGCGAGCTTGCGGAAAAGGCCGGCGCTACGTTGGCCGCCTGGTTCTTAGGGAGCCAGGCGGGCGCCGCCGTCGCGCAGGTCCTGACGGGGCGCTTCAACCCCACCGGCAGGCTTGCGCTCGCCTGGCCCCGCGAGACCGGCCAGATCCCGGTGTTTCACGCCCAGCGTTCTTCGGGCAGGCCGTTCAACGCGACAAATCCTTTCACGAGCAAATATATCGACCTGTCGCCGGAACCATTGTTCGCCTTCGGCCACGGCCTATCCTATTCCCAGGCGAGGCTCGGCAATTTGCGCGTGAGCCCGAGCGCGTTCAGCTTCGCGGAGGCCGGCGAGATCATGGTGGAAGCCGAGGCCGTCAACGAGGCGGGCGCATTGGTCGAGGAAACTGTCTTTCTCTTCATCCACGACATTGCGGCGAGCGTGGCGCAGCCGCAAATGGCGCTCAAAGCCTGGGCCAAGGTCTCTCTTGCTCCCGGCGAGACGAAAACGGTGAAATTCAACCTCGCCAGGGAAAGCTTCACGCTGCTGGACCGGGACCTGAAGCCGCGCTTCGAGGCCGGTGAATTCGAAATCCTGGTGGGCCTCAGCGCCGACCGAAGCGCTTTGCTTTCGATCCGGACGCGGGCCTTCGAATAATCTCACGATGGCGGAAAACTGCGCCGGCGCCAGCCGTCCGGCGTTTTCTCATAGCTGCGCTTGACCGCGGCCCAGGCGATGCGATGCGCGGCTTCCTCCTGGCGCAACTCGCCGGAATGCGCCGCATAGGCGTGATTGAACGCCTCGCGGAAGATGTCCTGCGCATGATCGGGCAATATGCGCTGCAAATTTTCGGGCAGGTCGCAATTGCTGGCGTATGGCATTTACTGTCGACCCTTTCGCGGAGTTACTTCTGAAGCCATGCCGCAATCCTGGGCCATTCATTGGCGAGCGTGCGCTTTCCCATGATCAGCGCATGATGCCCGCAGGGCGCCAGCGCAGTCTCTATGTCGGATTTGCTCGCGCCCACCAGAGCAGCCGCCGAGAAGGCGGAAGCCGGCGGCGTGACGCAATCCTGCGCCCCCGCCAGCAGATAGATCGGAAGGCGAAGCCCCGCGAGGTCGATGAGCTTTCCGAGCGCAGGAAAACCTCCTTTAGCCAGGCGGTTTTCATGATAGAGCCAGGTGAAGACCTCGCGGTAGAACGGGCCTGGCAGGTCCAGCAATCTGCGATCCCAGCGGGCGAATGACTCCACGCTGCGGCGGTCTTCTTCGCGCTCCAGAGGAAGCGCTATTTCCAAAGCCTTTGCGGCCCGGGAGATATCGTCGCATTCTCCCGGCCATAGATTTCTGGTGTGCCTGCCGAGCACCAGGCCGTCGCCTTGCCTGATGAACTCGTCGATGAAGGCGTCGACGCCCTGCTTGACCGCCCTCGAAAATACGACGGAGTTCGAGTCCCTCGTGTCGACGGGAGCGCCGACCAACACGAGGCGTCGCACTTTCCAGGGAAAACGCGCCGCATAGACCAGCGACAGCCAGCCGCCCTGGCAAAGACCGATCAGATCGATCGGAGGCCCGATCTCGTCCACGGCGACGTTCAGCGAAGCCAGCTGCGTGTCGATCGTGTTCAGCTTCGTGTTCAAATCGGCGGAAAGCCACTCGACCAGAAAGAGTCTATCGCATCCTTGCGCAAGCAACGCCTCGATGAGGCTGTGCCCGGGCGCGATGTCGGCGAGGCCGGCGTCGTGCAAGGCGAAGGGGGCCACGATCAGGACATTGGAGGCGGCGCTTTCACCGCGGGAGAAATCACGCAGGCGAAGCGACGCCAGGTTGAAAACCTCCCGGTTCGGCGTCGTCCATTCCGGCGCCTCCAAGGCGCGGGCCGTCGCGGCGCCGGGTAATCCAGAGCGGTCCCCTCGGACCGGCTGGAGGGCGCGCAAATATAAATCGAAACCCGAAAACCAGGACTGAGTCCAGAAATCCCACGGATTCATGTCGGTTCGCGCCTGGTCCGCGCCTGCCTCGCTTCAGCACGCGCCTGGGGCATTTCCAAGTCGGATGACCGCCTGAGGGGCCGCAAAAAACTTATAGCGCGCCTCCGCGCGGTCGCCAAAGAAGAATATGCGCGACGCTGGAGGCGCAGAGGAAGCGGCTTCATCGCAATGCAATAAAGTGTGCTAATCTATCCGCAGCTTTCGGCAACGCGGCTTGTCCATGAACGACGCAAAAAGCTTAAGCACAGAGCGGCAGCCCGCTCTCCAGCAGACGGATCTGGGCCTCTCTTCCGCGCCGCAATCGGCAGCCCCAAGCCAGATCGCGCCTTCGGCTCCAGGCGGGCCTGTCGCGGGCGACGAGGCGCAAATCCTCCACAGGACAGATCAACCCGCCGACGTTTTGGACCGCGCCCTGCACGCCAGTCTCGCGCGCTTGACCGGCGGCCTCTCGCCCGCGGCCCTCGCGGGCGCCTATTGGGATTGGGCGGCGCATCTCGCCGCCTCTCCGGGAAAACAGCTTCAGCTCGCCGACAAGGCGATGCGCAAAGCCGCCCGCTTCGCCAAATACGCCGTGACCGAGGCCTGGCGCGGCCCGGACGCCGCCCCCTGCATCGAGCCTCTTCCGCAGGACAGGCGCTTTGCGCATGAAAGCTGGCGGCGATGGCCCTATAATCTCATTTACCAGGGCTTCCTCTTAAATCAGCAGCTCTGGCACAGCGCCGCGACGGATGTCGGCGGCGTCACCAAGCAACATGAGGACGTGGTCGATTTCGCCTCGCGGCAGCTGCTCGATGTGTTTTCGCCGACCAATTCCCTGCTCACCAACCCCGAGGCGCAAGAGCGCACGGTTCAGGAGGGCGGCGCCAATCTCCTGCGCGGGTTTTTCAATTTTCTGGAAGACTTCGAACGCTCCTCCAACGGTAGAAGGCCCGCCGGCGCCGAAGCCTATCAGCTTGGAAAAAATCTGGCGACGTCGCGTGGCGAGGTCATATTCCGCAATCGGCTGATCGAGCTCATCCAATATGCGCCGACGACGGACAAGGTTCGGCCCGAGCCCATGCTGATCGTCCCCGCCTGGATCATGAAATATTACATTCTCGATCTCTCCGCCCACAACTCCATGGTCAGATATCTGACCGACCAGGGCTTCACCGTATTCATCATTTCCTGGAAAAACCCCACTGAGAGCGACCGCGATCTCGGGATGGAGGACTATCGCAATCTCGGTTTCATGGCCGCGCTCGACGCGGTGACGAAAGCCGTGCCGCAGGCCAGGGTTCACGCGGTCGGCTATTGCCTCGGCGGCACCTTGCTGGCCATAGCCGCGGCGGCGATGGCGCGGGACGACGATCGCCGGTTGCAATCCCTCACCCTGCTTGCTGCGCAAACCGATTTTACCGAAGCCGGAGAGCTGACGCTCTTCATCAACGAAAGCCAGATCCACTTCCTGGAGGATCTGATGTGGGAGATGGGCTATCTCGACACCAGGCAAATGGCGGGCGCTTTCCAGCTGCTGAGATCCAACGATCTCATCTGGTCACATGTGAGAAAAGCCTATCTCCTCGGCGAACGCGACGAACTCAGCGACTTGATGGCCTGGAACGCCGACGCCACCCGCATGCCCTACAGGATGCACTCGGAATATCTACGGCGCCTGTTCCTCGACAACGATCTCGCCGAGGGTCGCCTGCATGCGGGCGGAAGAGCCGTCGCCCTCCACGACATCCGCGCGCCAATTTTCGCCGTGGGCGCGCTGCGCGACCATGTGGCGCCGTGGAAATCGACCTACAAGATCCATTTGCTCACCGAGGTCGAGGTCACTTATCTTCTCGCGACCGGCGGGCACAATGCTGGCATCGTGTCGGAGCCCGGCCACCGCCGCGCAGGCTTTCAGGTCCTGACCAAGAAAGCGCAGGATCATTATTCCGATCCCGACGAATGGCTCAAGCTCGCGCCGCACAAGGAGGGATCGTGGTGGCCTGAATGGGCGCGATGGCTCGGCGAGCGCTCGGGAGATTTCGTTGCGCCGCCGCCGATGGCGGAGTCGATCTGTCCTGCTCCGGGGACATATGTTTTGGAGCCGTGAAAAGCTCGACGCAGCAATCAGGTGGAAACGCCTGACGACGTCATCGCGAGGAGCGTAAGCTCCGCGGCGATCCAGAGGGACTGGTGCGGCTCTAGATCGCTTCGCTTCGCTCGCGATGACGTGAACCGGCCTGGCTGTATGATCTGCCGGCTTACTTCCCGGCGCCGCGCCCCAGAGACTTTTCCAGCTCCAGCACCTTTGTCGTCGTTCGTATCACCGTGTCCGGGTTGAGGCTGATCGAGTCTATCCCGAGGCGAACCAGGAACTCCGCCATCTCGGGATAGTCCGAAGGCGCCTGCCCGCATATGCCGGTGTGGCGGTTGTTGCGCTTTGCGCCCTCGATCGCGAGCCTGATCATTTTCTTCACGCCTTCGTCACGCTCGTCGAAATCGAAAGCGACGATTTCGGAGTCGCGATCGACGCCGAGCGTGAGCTGGGTGAGATCGTTGGAGCCGATCGAGAAGCCATCGAAATATCGGGAGAATTCGTCGATCAGCATGACGTTGTTCGGAATCTCGCACATCATATAGAGTTCGAGGCCGTTCTTGCCCCGCTCCAGCCCCAGGCTGCGCATGTGCTCGACCACCCTTTCGGCCTCCTCCACTCTTCGACAGAAGGGGATCATCAGGCGGATATTGTTAAAACCCATCTCCTCGCGCGCACGCTTCATGGCCGCGCACTCCAGCGCGAAACCCTCGGCATAGGCCGGATGGGCGTATCGCGAAGCGCCACGAAAACCGATCATCGGATTGGCTTCGCTGGTCTCGAAGGCGCGGCCGCCGAGCAGCGAGGCGTATTCATTGGTCTTGAAATCCGACATCCGGACGATGACCGGCTTGGGAAAGAAAGCTGCGGCGATCGTGGCGACGCCTTCGGACAGGCGCTCGATGAAGAAATCCGAAGGGCTCGCATGGTTGCGGGTCAGTCTGGCGATCTGCGCGCGCTCCTTCGGGTCTGCGATTTTCTCCGGGTGAATCAGGGCCATCGGATGGGCCTTGATGGATTCTGCTATGATGAACTCCATGCGCGCGAGGCCCACGCCGTCGTTGGGCAGCGCCGCGAGCGAAAAAGCGACATCGGGGTTGCCGACATTCATCATGATGTGGGTCTTCGGCCTCGGGAGGCTCGAAAGATTGGTCTTCTCGATGCGGAAGCTGATCTTGCCGTCATAGACCCCGCCGACGTCGCCTTCGGCGCAGCAAACCGAGATCGTCTGCCCCGTCCTTATCGCCCTCGTGGCGGAATCGGCCCCCACGATCGCCGGTATCCCGAGTTCCCGCGCCACAATGGCGGCGTGGCAGGTCCGCCCGCCCCGATTGGTCACGATGGCGGCCGCCGATTTCATGACCGTTCCCCAATCCGGCGAGGTCGAATCCGCGACCAGGATTTCCCCCGGCACAAACTGCGACAATTCGCTCAAATGCGCGATGACGCGGGCTTTGCCGGTTGCTAGGGAGGTTCCGACGGCGCGGCCCTCGACGATTTTGGCGCCGCGCTTCTCGATGATGTAATCCTCGACGACGTTGCGGTCACGGCGCGAGGCGACCGTTTCGGGTCGCGCCTGCACGATATAAAGCCGTCCATCGACGCCGTCTTTGGCCCATTCGATGTCCATGGGTCGGGCGACGCCCGCCTTCGCGCTGTAATGCGCCTCGATCTTTATCGCCTGCCCCGCCAAGGCGACGACTTCGGCGTCCGAGATGCAGAATCTTTCCGCTTCCTTGGCGTCGGTCGGCACATTGCGCGTCGTGGCGCGCCCGCTGTTCGAGAAGATCATTTTGATCTTCTTGGCGCCGAGCGAACGCTTCAGCACAGTGCCTTTTCCGATGCGGCAAGCGGGCTTGAATACGTAAAACTCGTCCGGGTCCACGGCGCCCTGAACGACATTTTCGCCGAGGCCGAGAGCGCCGGTGACGAATACGACGTCCTCGAAACCCGTCTCGGTGTCGATGGTGAAGATGACGCCCGAGGCCGCGAGATCCGATCGCACCATCTTCATGACGCCGACCGAGTTGAACACCTTGAAGTGATCGAAACCATTGTCGATTCGATAGCGGATCGCCCGATCGGTGAAAAGGCTGGCGAAGCAGCGCCGCACCGCCTCCAGAACGCCGACTTCGCCGCGTATGTTGAGATAGCTCTCGTGCTGGCCGGCGAAGCTCGCGCTGGGCAGATCCTCGGCGGTCGCCGAGGAGCGGATCGCGACCGTGAGGTCGGCTCCATATTCGGCGGTGAGGCGCGTCAGACCTTCGCGGATATCTTCCTTCAGATCGGAAGGCAGTTCCGCCGCATAGATGATTTCCCGCGCCCGCGCCGCCCTGCGCGCGAGGTCCACGACGTCGGAGACGTCGAGGTCTTCGAGCGCCTCCCGCAAGTCGGGCCATGCGTTCGCGCGATCGAGCGTATATCGATAGGCTTCCGCCGTAATGGCGAAGCCGTTCGGCACAAGGATGCCGGCGGCGGTCAATTCGCGATACATCTCGCCGAGAGAGGCGTTCTTGCCGCCGACCAAAGGCACGTCGCCGATGCCTATTTGCGAAAAAAACCGAACATAGGAAGAAGCTGGAGCGCGCTCCGCGTCGCCCCGCGCGCTCGATAATGCCGTGCTCATGGCCTCTCCCTGCGTCAAGCCCGACCCGCCCTGTCACGCCTGCCGCTCGTCTTCGAGCCCGTCGGCGCCGAAAGTCCCGACAAGCGGAAAGCGCGATGAGCCGAAGTCTATCGGAACAGCCCTTTGCGGCAAGCAATAAGTTTGTCGCAGCGCCCGCGCCGCCTTGAAGACAGCGCGAGCCGACGCGGACGCCGGAGCGCGGCGGACGCCCCGGCGGCAAGCGTCGACGCAGAGCGGCGGCTATTTCGCTTTGATGTCGATTTTCTTTTCGGCTTTCTGCGCTTCGTCCGTCTTCGGCAGCTTTACGGTCAGAACGCCCTTGTCGAACGCGGCCTCGATCTTGTCGGCGTCGACGCCTTCGGGAATTCTGAAAGCGCGCCGGAACGAGCCGTAGCGCCGCTCCGAGAAGTAATAGCCCTTCTCTTTTTCCTCCCGCTCGTCTTTTTTCTCCCCGCTTATGACGAGGCAGCCGTTGGCGAGTTTCACCTCGACGTTTTTCTCGTCGAGTCCCGGCAGTTCCGCGGTGATTGCGAATTCCTTGTCTTTTTCAACGACATCGACCGCAGGCATGGTCGACCCTTGCGCGAAGAAACGCTCGAAGGGCTCGAGCTCGGTCTTTCCGGCAGGAGTGAATTCGTTGAAAAGATTATTGATCTGCCGCCTCAAGGAGCCAAAGGGATGCCAGTCGAAAAAATCGGAATAGAGCGAGGGCGCTCCAGAACCCGACTTGACGGGCACGTTGCTTTCCTTATCCGCCATATTTCCCTCCAAAATCAAGACAGCCAGCCAGGCCTGCAGAGCCTGCTTCAAACTCTCCTTCCAGACGGCTGGCGCGTCCGCTCGCGCCGCTCTAAATCAATCTGCGGCGCATGGACTTAGATGGCGGGCGTCTTGCGCTTCTCAAGTGAGGCGCGAAGCCCCTTTGGGGGATGCGACCTCTTGTCCGCCGCAGTCCCGAACGGCGCAGCTGCGGCGATCCGACGAACGGTTGATTTCTGTCACATTAAACGTGATGATTCATTGTAGCTTCGCCGTCCTGTCGCGCGCCGGCGGGGCTTTTTGAGCCGGCGCGTTTCACTTTCGCTCCGATAGATTTCGGCTCTTTGGCATTTCCGATCGCGTCCATGATTTCATGCAGGCGGAATAAGCGCCGGAGACGAGCCCGGCGCGCGGGAGGGGCGAGGGATGGATCTTGCGGACCAGGACTACGCAGCGACGATCGAGGAGGCCGCCCGGAAATTCGGTGGCGAGCGCCATCGGCTCCTCGACATGCTGCAGCATATCCACAGCCGCCTCGGCTTTCTCGACCGGCGCGCGGTGGAAACCATCGCCGCCGTTCTGCAGTGTCATCCGGCCGAGGTCGAAGACGTCGCGTCGTTTTATTCCTTTTTCAACCGCGAGCCCAAGGGGCGGTTCCATATTCGCCTCGCCCGGACTCCGGTCTCCATGATGAAGGGCGCGGAGGACGTCGCCCGCGCCTTCGCCCAGGCCACAGGCGCGCAAATCGGCGGGACCTCGGCCGATGGGGATTTTTCCCTCGATTGGGCGAGCGATCTGGGAATGGCGGATCAGGAGCCGTCCGCGCTGATCAACGGCGCTCCCTTTCCCGCTTTGGCGCCTTTCGAGGCGGGACCGATCGTCGCAGAGCTGCGGCGCAACCGCGACAGCACAAACCCGCTGCCCTTGTTCCCGGGATCGGACGCATCGAGCCTCGCGCGCGCGCAGGCGCCGATCAAGCTGATCCGTCCCGGCCCCATCCTGTTCGACAATTCCTCAGGCGGCGCCGACGCCATAAAGAACGCCCTCAGGCTTTCCCCCGACGGCGTCGTCAAGGAGATTACGAAAGCGAGACTGCGCGGGCGGGGAGGCGCCGGTTTTCCGACCGGGCTCAAATGGCGCCTGTGCCGACAGGCGCAGGCCGAAGCGCGCTATGTCGTCTGCAACGCCGACGAAGGCGAGCCCGGCACATTCAAGGACCGCGCGCTTCTCACGCTGGCCCCCGGCCTCGTGCTGGACGGCATGGCGATCGCCGCCCATGCGCTGGGCGCACGGCAGGGCGTCATTTATCTGCGCGGCGAATATGCCTGTCTCGAGGCGAGGCTCACGCAGGAAATCGACCGGCGCCGGCGCTACGGACTTCTCGGAACCGACATCTGCGGCGTCGAGGGCTTCGATTTCGACATTCGCATCCAGCTCGGCGCGGGCGCCTATATCTGCGGAGAAGAATCCGCGCTGATCGAGTCGCTCGAAGGCAAGAGAGGCGCGCCGCGCGACCGCCCGCCCTTCCCGACCGATCGCGGCTATCTCGGATGTCCGACGGCTGTCGACAATGTGGAAACCTTCGCCTGCGCCTCCCGCATCATGGAAAGAGGCGCAGCCTGGTTCTGCAGCTTCGGCACGGCCGAGTCGGCGGGAACCAAGCTCTTGAGCGTCAGCGGCGATTGCGCGCATCCCGGCGTTTATGAACTGCCCTTCGGGACGACGCTCAACGAACTCCTCGATCTCGTGGGCGCGCCCGACGCCCGCTTCGTCCAGGTCGGCGGCCCTTCGGGACAATGCGTCGGGCCCAAGGATTACGGCAGGCGCATCGCTTACGAAGACCTCTCCACCGGCGGCTCCGTCATGGCGTTCGGTCCAGAGCGCGACGTGCTCGCCACGGCCCTGCAATTTACCGAATTCTTCGCAGACGAATCCTGCGGATGGTGCGTCCCGTGCCGGGTCGGCACCACCCTGCTCCGGCAGGATCTGGAGAAGATTTTGAGGAGGCGCGGAACGCTCAGTGACGTGACCGCTCTCGACGGCCTCGCGCGCAGCGTCGCCCGCACCAGCCGGTGCGGGCTCGGCCAGAGCGCGCCCAACCCTATTCTCAGCACGATGCGAAACTTTCCCGAAGCCTATGAGGCGCTCCTGCAAGCCCAAGATTTCCTGCCGCGCTTCCTGCTTTCGGAGACTTTGATCCAAGCACAGGCCCTCCAGGGGCGCGGCCTGGTCGGCGCGGAGGAAGAATGAACGGCCAGGAATTTTTCTTCACCGTGGACGGACGGCAGGTGCGGGCGGAGCCCGGCCAGACCATCATCGCCGCCTGCGACGCCGCCGGCATTTATATCCCTCGGCTTTGTCATCACCCGGATCTGAAGCCCGCCGGGCACTGCAAGCTGTGCTCCTGCTATATCGACGGGCGCCGCGCCAGCGCCTGCACCATGCCGGCGGCGCCGGGAATGGTGGTGATAAGCGACAATGAGGAACTCAACAACGACCGCCGCGTCGTGCTCAACATGCTGTTCGTGGAAGGCAATCACATTTGCGCGACCTGCGAGAAGAGCGGCGACTGCGAATTGCAGGCGCTGGCCTATCGGCTCGATATCCCCTCGCCTTCGCTGCCCTATCAATGGCAGAGATATGAAATCGACGCCTCGCATCCGGACGTGTTCATCGACCGCAACACCTGTGTGCTGTGCTCCCGCTGCATCCGCGCCTCGCGCGATTTGGACGGCAAATCCGTGTTCGGTTTCGCGGGGCGCGGATTGGGCATGAGACTGAACATCGACGCCAAAGCGGAACTCGACGAGACGACTTTTTCCGCGATCGACAAGGCGGCGAAAATATGCCCGGTGGGTTGCATCGTCATCAAGCGGACGGGCTATCGCACGCCGGTCGGCCTAAGACGCTTCGATGTGACCCCTATAGGCTCCGACATCGAAAACAAAAGCGGCGCCAAGCCAAAATAGTCCGGCCCTGGCGGGGCCGCATCGCGGCGAGTTCCAAAGGAACGATCCAATGACGAAACCGAGATTGGCCACCTGCTCCCTGACCGGGTGTTTCGGTTGCCATATGTCGCTGCTCGATATCGACGAACGCCTGGTCGAACTCGTCGACCTAGTTGAATTCGACAAATCCCCGCTGACGGACAAAAAAGAATTCGATCGGGAAGTCGACATCGGTTTCATCGAAGGCGGCTGCTCCAGCGACCATCATATTCGCACGCTGACCGAGTTCCGGAAAAACTGCCGCATCCTCGTCTCGGTGGGAGCCTGCGCCCTGAACGGCAATGTTCCGGCGATGCGGAACACGGTGGGCCTCAAGGAATGTCTGGAAGAAGCCTATCTCAACGGCCCGACCGTCGAAGGTAAAGGCGTCATCCCCGGCGACGAGGACCTGCCCCTCCTGCTCGACAAGGTCTATCCGGCCCATGAGGTGGTTAGAATCGACTATTTCCTGCCCGGCTGTCCGCCTTCCGGGGACGCCATCTGGTCTTTCTTCAAGGCCCTGCTCACCGGCCACGAGCCGAGCCTGCCCTATCGCCAGTTCAAATACGACTGACCCTGAACGCCGCGCTTTTCCAAAGGAACGACGCATGAGCGAACCTTCTACCGTGTCACGAGCGCGCAAGCTGGAGATCGATCCCGTGACCCGCGTCGAGGGCCACGGCAAAGTGACGATACGCCTCGACGAGGCCGGAAAAGTGCAGGAAGCGCGCTTTCACGTGGTCGAATTCCGCGGCTTCGAGCGCTTCATCCAGGGCAAGCTTTATTGGGAGGTTCCGGTCATCGTCCAGCGGCTCTGCGGCATATGTCCGGTGAGCCATCATCTCGCCGCGGCCAAGGCGATGGACGCGATCGCCGGGGTGGATGCGGTCACCCCGACCGCGGACAAGCTTCGCCGGCTGATGCATTACGGTCAGTTGCTGCAATCCAACGCGCTTCATATTTTTCATCTCGCTTCGCCCGACCTGCTGTTCGGGTTCGGCGCGCCCGCCGAGAAGCGAAACATCGTCTCGGTTCTCGAAACTTTTCCGGAAATCGGGAAATGGGCGATTTTCATTCGCAAATACGGACAGGAAGTCATCAAGGCCACCGGCGGCAAGAAGATCCATCCGACCAGCGCGGTTCCCGGCGGCGTGACCCAAAACCTCTGCGTGGAAAGCCGCGACGCGCTGAGGCGCGACATCGAACAGATTCTTTCCTGGTGCCTGCTCGCCCTCGACAAGCTCAAGCAAATCGTCGCCGAGAGAGAAGCTGAACATAAGGATTTCGCTTATTTCGAATCCAATTATCTCAGCCTCGTCGGCGCAAACGGCGTCATGGATCTCTACGACGGGACCCTGCGCGCGATCGATTCCGCCGGCGGCGTCATTTTCGACGGCGTCGAGCCTTGCCTCTACCGCGAGCAGCTCATCGAGGAGGTTCGGCCCTGGAGCTTCATGAAGTTTCCGCACATAAGATCGCTCGGGCGCGATCAGGGCTGGTATCGCGTGGGTCCGCTGGCCCAGCTCAACTGCGCCGCTTCGATCGATACGCCCATCGCCGAAGCGGAACGGCGCCTGTTCATGAATATCGGCGCCGGACGGCCCGTGCACGCCACCCTCGCCTATCACTACGCGAGGCTGATCTGTCTCGTGCACAGCGCCGAGAAGATCCAGCAGCTTCTGTTCGACGACGATCTCCAGGGGGACGATC